>JAOZVH010000006.1:0-5469 GCA_029938235.1 Bacteroidales bacterium | reverse complement strand
CTCAAAATCGTCCAAAATTTAATGATTTTTTATTTTGAAATTAAAAAAAATTTTTCTCAAAATCGTCCAAAATTTAATGATTTTTTATTTTGAAATTAAAAAAAATTTTTTTTCAAATTCGTCCAAAATTTAATGATTTTTTATTTTGAAATTAAAAAAAAATCATGCGCAGTGCGGTGTTTTCACAGCACATTTTATAGATGAGAAAAAATGTTGAAATTTTGGAAGAATTATGAAAAAAATTTTTTTAACATTGGAGGTTTCTTTTTTAACACCAATGTTTCGACCAAAATGTTTTTTTATTTTGAAATTTCAAAAAAATTGGCATTTTTTTGAAAAAATTTTTTTTTAAAAATAATAAAAAATTTAAATTTTATGAAAATTGGTCTTTATTTTGGTTCTTTTAACCCAGTTCACATTGGACACATGGCTATTGCAAATTATATTGTTGAATATTCAGATTTAGAACAGATTTGGTTTATTCCGAGTCCGCAAAATCCTTTTAAGAAAAAAGAAGATTTATTAAATTATCATCATAGGTACGAATTATTAAATCTCGCCATAGATAATAATTTTGAAATTTTTAAACTTTCTGACATTGAATTTAAAATGCCGCAACCATCTTATACAATAAATACCACTCGGACTTTAAAAGAAAAATATCCAAATTATGAATTTTCCATTTTGATGGGAAGCGACAATTTGCAAAATTTTCATAAATGGAAAAATTATAAAGAAATTTTAAAAGATCATAATTTATATGTTTATCCTCGTCCAAATTTCCCCATAGAAAATCTTGAATTTTCAGAAAAAATAAAAATTATAAAATCTCCTTTGATGGAAATTTCTTCTACTTTTATAAGAAAAGCAATAAAAAATGGAAAAAATGTTTATTATTTTCTTCCGCATAAAGTTTATAAATATATAAAAAAAAACGCAATTTATGAAAAATAAAATTTTTTATATATTTGTAAAAAATTTTATTTATGAAAAAATACATAGAAAATCTAAGAAAAAAATTACATAAAGCGAATTTCGATTATTATGTAAATAATAAATCAGAAATTTCTGATTTTGAGTTTGATAATTTAATGAAAGAACTCATAGAATTGGAAAAAAAACATACCGATTTTTATGACGAAAATTCTCCAAGCATGAGAATTGGAAGTGATATAAATAAAGATTTTAAGCAAATAAAACACAATAATAAAATGTTTTCGCTTGGAAATACCTATTCTAAAGAGGAGTTAATTGATTTTGATAATAGGATTAAAAAATTATTGCACGAAGAAAATTATGAATATGTTTGTGAATTAAAATTTGACGGAACAGCAATAAGTTTAATTTATGAAAATGGTAATTTAAAACAAGCCATCACTCGGGGAGATGGAAATTATGGTGATGATGTTACCGAAAATGTCAGAACAATAAAAACCATTCCTATGGTTTTAGATGGAAATGATTTTCCTGAAAAATTTGAAATAAGGGGAGAAATTATGATGACGCATAAAGTTTTTCATAAACTAAATAAAGAACGTGCAGAAATAAATAAATCTGTTTTTGCAAATCCAAGAAATGCCGCTTCTGGAAGTTTAAAAATGAGAAATTCTTATAAACTTTCTACGAGACAATTAGATTGTTTTTTGTATGATGTACGAGGCGAAAATCTACCGTCAAAACTTCATTTTGAAAATATACAAATGGCAAAGAAATGGAATTTTAAAACTTCAAAAAATACTAAAATTGCAAAAAATATAGATGAAGTTTTTAATTTTATTGAATACTGGGATAAGGAAAGAGAAAATCTAAATTTTGATATTGACGGAATAGTTATAAAATTAAATTCCATTGAACAGCAAGAAAATCTTGGTTTCACTTCAAAAGTTCCACGCTGGGCAATTTCTTATAAATTTAAAGCAGAAAGAATTTCCACAATTTTATTATCTATCGATTATCAAGTTGGCAGAACTGGTGCAATTACGCCTGTTGCAAATTTAAAATCTGTTTTACTTGCCGGAACCAGAGTAAAACGTGCTTCTTTACATAATGCAAATATTATGAAAGATTTAGACGTAAAAATTAATGATAAAGTTTTTGTTGAAAAGGGAGGCGAAATTATTCCAAAAATTATAGCCGTAGATTTTGAATATAGACAAAAAAATCTTGATAAAATTAAAGATGCAAATTACATAGAAAATTGTCCAGAATGTAAAACACCACTTCTAAGAAAAGATGGCGAAGCAAAACATTATTGTCCAAATAAATATTCTTGTACACCGCAAATAAAGGCAAAAATAGAGCATTTTGTTTTGCGAAAAGCTATGAATATTAGGATAGGAAAATCAACTATAAATCTTTTATTGAAAAATAATTTAATAAAAAATATCTCTGATTTTTATATTTTAAAAGAAAATGATTTAATTGGTTTAGAGCGTTTTGCCGAAAAATCTGCAAGTAATTTAATTAAAAGTATAGAAAAATCAAAAAAAGTAATTTTTGAAAAAGTGCTTTATGCCATTGGAATTCCTTATGTTGGTGAAACTGTTTCGAAAAAATTAGTTTATAATTTTAAAAATATTGAAAATTTACAAAAGGCAAGCTTTGAAGAATTAATTTCAATAGAAGATATTGGTGAAAGAATTGCCATAAGTCTAATAAATTTTTTTAACGACGAAGAAAATTTGTTAGTTATTAACAATTTAAAAAATTACGGTTTAAACTTTAAAATAAAAGAAGAAATGGTAAATAAAGAAGGAAAATTATCTGGTAAAAAAATAATTATTTCCGGAACTTTCGAAAATCATTCTCGAAGTAAATTGAAATCTCTAATAGAATTAAATGGAGGTAAAAATGTTACAAGTATTTCTAAGAAAACAAGTTTTTTGCTTGCAGGAACTAAAATCGGACCGAGTAAATTAAAAAAAGTTGAGAAATTAAATATTCCAATGGTTTCGGAAGAGGAATTTATAAATATGATAAAATAAAAAAAATTAACAATGAACAATTTTAAATTGTTCATTGTTAATTTTTTTATGCTTCTTTTTTTGCATAACCTTTCATTATGCCTCTTTCAGATTTTTTTATAAAAATAATTATTTCATCTCTTTCCTTAGATGGAGTCATTTCGGCTTCTATAATTTCTAATGCTTTTGCATTATTATAACCTTTCAAATAAATTAATCTATAAATCTCCTGAATTTCATTAATTTTTTCATTTGAAAAACCTCGTCTCCTAAGACCTATGGAATTAATTCCGACAAAAGCTAATGGTTCTCTGGCAGCTTTTACAAAAGGCGGTACATCTTTTCTAACAAGCGAACCTCCGGAAACCATAACATGCGACCCTATATGAACAAATTGATGTATTGCCGATAATCCAGAAATAATTGCCCAATCGTCAATTATCACTTCACCAGCAAGGGTTACACTATTAACAAGTATACAATTATTACCAATTATACAATCGTGGGCAACGTGAACATAAGCCATAATTAGACAATTATTTCCAATTACAGTTTTACCTTTGGATTTTGTTCCTCTATTTATGGTAACAAATTCTCTAATTGTAGTATTATCGCCTATTTCTGTAGTTGTTTTTTCACCTTTAAATTTCAAGTCTTGTGGAATGGCAGAAATAACTGCACCGGGAAAAATCTTGCAATTTTTACCTATTCTCGCTCCTTCCATAATTACAACATTAGAAGAAATCCAAGTTCCTTCTTCAATAATTACATCTTTTGAAATGGAAACAAACGGTTCTATCACAACATTATTTGCAATTTTTGCTTCTGGGTGAACATAAGATAATGGTTGATTCATATTTATTTTATTTTTACTATTTGTGCCATTAATTCTCCTTCAGTAACTATGTCGTCTCCGACAAATGCTTTCGCAGACATATTTGCAATGCCACGTCTTATTGGCGAAATCAACAGATCTAATTCAAAAATAAGTGTATCGCCGGGTACAACTTGTTTTCTAAATTTTACTTTATCAACTTTCATAAAAAAAGTTAAATAATTTTCTGGGTCCGGAACAGTATTTAAAACAAGTATTCCTCCGGCTTGTGCCATTGCTTCTATTGTTAAAACTCCGGGCATTACTGGTTCGTCAGGAAAATGTCCAACAAAAAAACTCTCGTTCATAGTAACATTTTTCAAAGCAATAATTTTTTTATCTGTCATTTTTAAAACTTTATCAACAAATAAAAACGGTGGTCTATGTGGTAAGAATTTTTGAATCTCGTTAATTTGCATTAATGGTTTTGCATAAATATCAATATTAGGAGCAGGAGATTTTTTTATTCTTTCCTTTCTAATAATATTTTTAATTTTTTTTGCAAAACAAACATTTACTTTATGTCCGGGTTTTTTTGCAAATATTCTACCTTTAAAATCCTGTCCAACAAGAGCTAAATCTCCAATTAAATCTAATAATTTATGTCTTGCTGGTTCGTTATTAAAATGCAAGTCTAAATTATTCAATATTCCGGAAGATTTTACTTTTACTTTTGGTTTATTAAAAACTTTCGCCATTCGGTCTAATTCTTTCTGCGAAACTTTTTTATCAATAATAACTATGGCATTATCTAAACTTCCTCCTTTTATTAAATTATTATTTAAAAGAAATTCCAATTCTTTAAGAAAAACAAAAGTTCTGCAAGGAGCAATTTCTTTAGAATAATCTTTTAAATTTTTCAATTCTGCGAATTGGTTATTTAAAGAGCTGGAACTATAATCTATCATAGTGTTGATTTGAAAATCATCATCAGGAAAAATTATTAATTCTGCTCCGCTTTCTTCATCTTGATAAATAATTTTTTCTTTAATTTTAAAATATTTTTTATCAAGATTTTGCTCTTCTATTCCTGCTTCTAACAAAGCCTCCACAATCAATTTCGCACTTCCATCTAAAATCGGAGTTTCTTCGGCGTTGATTTCCATTAAAACATTATCTATTCCAAGACCTTTCAAAGCTGATAAAATATGTTCTACTGTTGCAACTTTTCCGCCGTTTTCTTCTATAATTGTACTTCTTGAAGTATCAACAACATTTTCAACTATTGCTCTTATTATTGGTTTTTTCTCTAAGTCAATACGTTGAAAACGATAGCCGTAATTTACAGATGCTGGTTTGAATTTTAGTTCTACGTCTATTCCTGTGTGAAGACCGTAGCCTTTAAGGCTAAAGGACTTCTTTATTGTTTTTTGTTTTTCTGGCATTTATATATTAATATTTTATAAAAAAACAAAAAAACAATTTTTTATTTGAATAAAAAAAAATATTTTTATTATTAAATAATAATTTGTTTTCTTAAAAACATTTTTTAAACATTAAAATTTTGGACGAATTTGAAAAAAAAATTTTTTTTTAAAATTAAAAAACATTAAAATTTTGGACGAATTTGAAAAAAATTTTTTATTTTGAAATTAAAAAACATTAAAATTTTGGACGAATTTGAAAAAAATT
>JAOZVH010000092.1 GCA_029938235.1 Bacteroidales bacterium | reverse complement strand
AATTTTAAAAATATTAAAATTTTGGACGATTTTTGAAAAAAAATTATTTTTAATTTGAAAATAAAAAATATTAAAATTTTGGACGATTTTCGAAAAGAATTCAACCTATACAAACCACAAAAATTACTTGTTTTTTTGAAAAAATTTTTGGTTCTTCGAACCTTTTTGTGATAGGAAATTTTTCGCACATAAAAAATGTGAAAAGATTATGATTCATCGTCCACGATGATTTTGTGTATATTAAATGAAAACATTTAAAGTATTGATTTTTAATGTTTTAAAAAAACAGAATCATGGAAGTTACGAAATCATCGTGGACGATGAATCATAATACCTTATTTTTAATAAAAAAAATTTATATTTCACAAAAAGGTTCTAAGAGCCAAATTTTTTTATTAAAAATAAAATTCGTAAAAAAATTGACGTTTTTCGGAAAAGTTTTTTCTTCAAAAACGACCAAATTTTTATAATTTTATTTTTAATAAAAAAAATTATAATTAATAATAAAAAATTTAGCATTTTTGAAGAAAAATTTTTTTTTGATTATAAATTTTTTTTTTTTTAATTTATACAAAATAAAAGAATTTATGAAAAAAAAAAAATTATATATTATACTATCCTTTTCCACATTTATTTTTATGATTTTTGTATTTTTTCTTTTAAATAAAAAGAAAAACAAAATTGTAAATGTTAACTCAGCGTTTAGTTCTTACATTTCTGCTTTTACATCTAATATAGTTTCCAAAAAATCTAATATTAAAATTAGATTTACAAAAAAAATTGTAGAAAACCTTGAAATTGGTAAAAAATTGGAGGAAAATTTATTTGATTTTAAACCAAATGTAAGAGGTGAAGCTTTTTGGATTGATGAGCAAACATTAGAATTTAGACCGAAAAAAAATCTTAAATCTGGCAAAATTTATAATGTAAATTTCTCATTAGATAAAATTTTGAAAGTTCCTGAAAATTTTAAAAATTTTAATTTTAGCTTTCAAACGATAAAACAAAATTTTTCTGTTAAAATAGAAAACATTGAAAATGTTGATAAAACAGATCTGTCGAATAATAAAATTTTAGGAAAAATCACAACTTCTGATATTGTTAAAAATTCTCATTTGGAAAAAATTTTGAATGCAAAAGATGAAAATGATGAAAATTTAATTGTAAAATGGGAGCATCTAAGTGACGGAACTACTCATAACTTTGAAATTGAAAATGTAAAAAGACAAATAAATGAAAGTTTTGTGCATTTGAAATATAATGGTAAAGTTATAAATGCGAATAGAAAATACAAAGAGAAAATAAAAATTCCTGCTTTGAATGATTTTTCTATTCTAAGTGCTGAAGTAATTCATGAAAATAAACAATATATTTTATTGAAATTTTCCGACCCTTTAAAGTCAAAACAAAATTTAGATGGTTTAATTTCATTAAAAAATAGCCATTTAAAATTTACTGTATTTGGAAATAAAATAAAAATTTATCCTAATTCAAGACAAAAAGGCGTTCAAATTTTAAAGATCTCGCAGGGAATAAAAAATATTCAAAATAGTAAATTTAAAAATGATGTAAATTTAGAACTTCTTTTTGAAGAATTAAAACCAGATATTAAATTATCTGGAAAGGGAGTTATTTTGCCAGATTCGGAAGGTTTAATTTTCCCTTTCAAAGCAGTTAATTTGAGTGCAGTAGATGTAAAAATTATTCAAATTTTTGAAAATAATATTTCTCAATTTTTGCAGGTAAATAAATTAGATGGAAATAATCAAATGCGCCGAGTTGGTCGCATTTTGAAAAAAGAAAGTATAAAACTTACCTCAGAAAAACCTATAGATTACGGAAAATGGAATAATTTTTATTTGGATTTATCAAAATTGATAGAAATTGATGAAAGTTCAATTTATAGAATTGAATTGAGTTTTAGAAAAAAACATTCGCTTTATGTTTGTGAAAACAATGACGAAGTTTTGGAAGATGAAGAAAAAGAAGAATTATGGGAAGAAGACGCTGAAATTAGTAACTGGGATTATTATGGAAATAATTATTATGGAGATTATAATTCAAATATTTCTTGGCGAAAAAGAGATGATCCTTGTGATATTGCTTACTATTTAGATTATTACAGCAGACCAAGAAGAAAAGTAAGTAGGAATATTTTAACTTCAAATTTGGGAGTTATTGCAAAAATCGGAAACGATAATAATTTGCATTGTACGGTTACAGATTTAAGAAGCACTGAACCAATTTCAAATGTAAAAATAGAAGTTTATAATTTTCAAAATCAATTAATAAAAAATTTAGAAACTGATAATCAAGGTTTTGCAAAATTAAATTTAGAAGAAAATCCATATTTATTGGTTGCTAAAAAAGATAAACAAAGAGCTTATTTACGTTTAGATGATGGTTCTTCATTATCTCTAAGTAAATTTGATGTTGGCGGTCAAGTTGTTCAAAAGGGTCTAAAAGGCTATATTTTTGGAGAAAGAGGAGTTTGGAGACCGGGCGACAGTATTTTTATAAATTTTGTTTTGGAAGATAAAAATAAAGTTTTGCCTATAAATCATCCAATAAGTTTTTATTTAAAAAATCCATCTAATCAAGTTGTACAGAAAATAAATATAAAATCAAATTTAAATGGATTTTATGATTTAAAAACAAAAACAGACAGCGAAGCACCAACAGGAAATTGGACAGCATCTGTAGAAATCGGCGGTGTAAAATTCAATAAAACTATAAAAATAGAAACTGTTAAACCTAATCGTTTAAAAATAAAATTAAAATTTGAAAAGGAATTTTTGAGTGTCAAAGATGAAAATATTGACGGAAATTTGAATGTAAAATGGCTGCACGGAGCAATGGCAAAAAATATGAAAGCAAAAATCGACCTTGTTTTAAAATCTTATAAAACAGAGTTTAAAACACATAAAGATTTTTCCTTTGATGATCCAGTAAGAAAATTTAATTCTGAAAAACAAAATTTATTTAACAGTAAAATAGATGAAGAAGGTAATGCAAAAATTTTCTCGAAAATTTCTGTAAAAAACTCATCGCCGGGAATGTTGAAAGCAAATTTTATCACGAAAGTTTTTGAAGAAAGTGGGAATTTTAGTATAGATAAATTTTCAATTCCTTATTCTCCTTATGAGAGTTATGTTGGAATTAGAACGCCAAAAGGCGACAAAACAAGAGGAATGCTTTTGACAGATAAAAAACATAAAGTTGAAATTGTTACTCTGGACGATAAAGGCAAATCTGTTTCGGTAAAAGATTTAGAAGTGAAAGTTTATAAAATTAATTGGCGATGGTGGTGGGATACTTCACGAGACAATTTAGCTTCTTATGCCGGAAGTTTATATAATAAAGAAATTATTAAAAAAAATACTTCTACAGGAAATGATGGTAATGGTTCATTTTCATTTCAAATAAAATATCCTGATTGGGGACGATATTTAGTACGTGTAATTAATAAAAATAGTGGACATGCAACAGGAAAAATTATTTATATTGATTGGCCGGGCTGGGCTGGTAGAGCGAGAAAAAATTTTTCTGATGCCGCCACTATGCTTTCTTTTTCATCTGATAAAAAAAAGTATGAAGTTGGCGAAACAGCAAAAATAAATATTCCTTCCAGTAGTGTTGGTAGAGCTTTAGTTAGTTTGGAAAATTCTAATGAAGTTTTAAAAACTTTTTGGCTTGATATGGAAAAAGGCGAAAATACCTGTGAATTTGAAATCACAAAAAAAATGTCTCCAAATATTTATGTGCATACGACTTTATTGCAAAAACATTCGCAAACAGCAAACGATTTGCCCATACGTATGTACGGCGTAATTCCAATAATGGTTGAGGATCCAAAAACAAAATTAAAACCAGAAATTTCTATGCCAGAAGTTCTTATTCCGGAAGAAGAAGTTACGATAAAAGTTGAAGAAAAAAATGGTGAAAAAATGACTTACACACTTGCTGTTGTTGATGAAGGACTTTTAGACCTTACAAGGTTTAAAACTCCGGATTTATGGAAAAGTTTTTATGCGAGAGAATTTTATAAAATAAAAACTTGGGACGTTTTTGATAATGTGATTGGTGCTTACGGAGGAAAACTTGAGCAAATGTTTAGTGTTGGTGGAGACGGAGAATTAAGAGGAAAAGGAGTAAAAAAAGCAAATCGTTTTAAACCGATGGTAAAATTTCTTGGTACTTTTGAACTCTCTGAAAATGAAACTAATACACATAAATTTAAAATGCCAAGATATATAGGTTCTGTTAGAACTATGTTAATTGCTGGTCAAGATGGTGCTTATGGAAAAGCAGAAAAAACCACTCCAGTTAGAAGTCCTTTAATGGTTTTAGGAACTTTGCCGCGTGTAATAAGTGTTGGCGAAAAACTGAAATTACCTGTTACAGTTTTTGCTATGGAAGACAAAATTAAAAATGTAAAAGTTCAAATTGAAAGTGATGATTTATTGATTTTAAATGAAAAAAATAAAGAAATAAATTTTTCCGAGACAGGAGATAAAGATTTAAATTTTGATTTAAAAGTTTCAAAAAAAACGGGTTTTTCTAAAATAAAAATTATTGCAAAAAGTGGCTCTGAAAAAGCTGAGTACGATATAGAAATTGAAGTTAAAAATCCAAATCCTTACATAACAAAATTTCAAAATGGAGTTATAGATGCAAATGAAACTTTTGAAACAAATTTCGACCTTACAGGTATAGAAGGAACAAATAATGCAATTATAGAAGTTTCAAATATTCCGCCAATAAATTTTGGAAATCGTTTGAAATATTTAGTTTCTTATCCTCATGGTTGTCTAGAGCAAACTACTTCTGCTGCTTTTCCACAATTATATTTGTCGAAAATTACTGATTTAGATAAAAAAACAGAAAAGAAAACAATAGAAAATGTAAAATTTGCAATCCAAAAATTACAGTCTTTTGTTTTGAATAATGGCGGAATGGGTTATTGGCAAAATTCTAATTCTGTCAACGACTGGGGAACAACTTATGCTGGTCATTTTATGTTGGAAGCGGAAAAAATGGCTTATGTTTTGCCCATAGGATTTAAGAAAAAATGGATAAAATATCAAACCAAAAGAGCAAAAAATTGGTCTCCACAGAAAGTAAATAATTCTTATTATAATTTTGCACAGGACGCACTTTCTCAATCTTATCGTTTATATACTCTTGCTCTGGCAAAATCTCCGGTTTTAAGTTCTATGAATAGATTGCGAGAAATGAACAATTTATCTCCACAAACAAAATGGAGACTTGCTGCTTCTTATGTTTTAGTTGGTCAAAATGAAGTTGCAAAAGAAATTATAAAAAATTTAAAATTAAATGAGAAATATGAAAATAAAAATTATTTTTATACTTATGGCTCTTCGGAAAGAGATTTAGCAATGATTTTAGAAACTCTTGCTTTGATGAAAGAAAGAAAAAAAGCATTAGTTCTTGTGGAGAAAATTTCTGACATTTTAAATGGAGAAAGATGGTTGAGTACACAAACGACTGCTTATTGTTTAATGGCAATGTCGAAATTTGCGGGAGAAAATCCAATTTCAAAAGATTTAAAATTTCATTTTCAAATAAATGAAAAAGAAAGCGAGTTTTTTACGAAAAAAAATGTTAAACAAATTTCTATTTTGGAAAATTCTAATTTGAAAAATAATATTTTAAAAATAAAAAATAATGGAAGTTCTGTAATTTATGCAAAAATTATTTTGGAAGGAAAGCCAGAAATTGGAGAAGAAGTTGCCGCCGAAAATAATTTGAAAATAAAAGTTTCTTATAAAGATATGAAAGGTAGAGTTTTAGATTTAAATAATATAACTCAAGGTACAGATTTTTATTCCGAAGTTACTTTAACAAATAATGGTTTTACGGGATATTATAAAAACATGGCTTTAACACAAGTTTTTCCATCTGGTTGGGAAATTTTAAATACTCGTATGACTGGCGACATTAATCAAGGTGATTTACCTACTTATCAGGATATTAGAGATGATAAAGTTTATACTTATTTTGATATTCCTCATGGAAAAAGTAAAACTTTTATTATTTTATTAAATGCAAGTTATATTGGTAATTTTTATTTGCCGTCAGTGAATTGCGAAGCAATGTACAACGCAAGTATAAATGCAAGAACAAAAGGAAAATGGATAAATTTAATAAAAATCTAAAAATTTTTTATAAAAAAAATAGATTCCAAAAGTTTTAAATATTTGGATTTTGAAAAAAAAAATTTTTTTCAAAATCCAATTTTTTTTACAATTTTAAAAAAAAATCATAAAAAAATTGCCGATTTTTGAAAAAAATTTTTTTTCATTAAAATAAAATCATAAAAAATTGCCGATTTTTGAAAAAAATTTTTGGTTCTTGGAACCTTTTTGTGAAATATAATTTTTTTTTATTAAAAATAATTATTATGATTCATCGTCCACGATGATTTCGTTGCATCGTCCTATAAAGCATTGATTTTTAATGTTTTAATGACGATTTGGAATAAAAATTTTTAAAAAATATTTTGAAAAAAATACAAATTTTTCACAATTTTTTTATGAAAAAAATCTCACCACAAAAAGGTTCTATAGCCAAATTTTTTTTTCATTAAAATAAAATCATAAAAAAATTGCCGATTTTTGAAAAAAAAATTTTTCATTAAAATAAAATCATAAAAAAATTGCCGATTTTTGAAAAAAAATTTTTTATTAAAATAAAATCATAAAAAATTGCCGATTTTTGAAAAAAAAATTTTTCATTATAAAAAATCATTAAAATTTGGTTGTTTTTTTGAAAAAATTTTTTTCATTAAAATAAAATCATAAAAAATTGCCGATTTTTGAAAAAACAATTTTCATTAAAATAAAATCATAAAAAATTGCCGATTTTTGAAAAAATTTTTTCATTAAAATAAAATCATAAAAAATTGCCGATTTTTGAAAAAAAATTTTTCATTAAAATAAAATCATAAAATCTTAAAAAAATGTTTTTTTTTTTAATTCTATAATTTTTTCTAAATTTTCCTTAAAATCTTCTGAAGCGAGAACTTCTGGGACGATTTCTCCTGTTCCATCACAAATAGGACATTTTTCTGATACATTTATTGAAATTTCCGGACGTATTCTTTGCCTTGTAATTTGCATTAGACCAAATTTTGTTAGAGGTAAAATTTGATGTATTGTTTTATCATTAGCCATTTTTTCTTTCATACGATTATAAATTAATATTCTTTTTTCAATATTTTTCATATCAATAAAATCTATGACAATAATTCCTCCAATATCTCTTAGTTTTAACTGCCTTGCAATTTCATCCACCGCAATGTAATTTATATTAAAATTATTAGTCTCCTGATCAATATTTTTTTTAGAACGATTGCCGCTATTTACATCAATAACATGCATAGCTTCGGTTTTTTCAATTATTAAATAAGAACCATTTTTAATATAAATTTTTTTTCCAAAAAGAACTCTAATCTGCTTTTCTACATCAAAAAACTCGAAAATATTATATTTACCTTTGTAATAATTTACAATATTTTCATCTCTTCCTATTTTTTTTATAAAATCTTTTATCTCTGTAAAAATTTTTTCATTATCAACATAAATTTTTTCCACAGATTTATTCAAAAGATCTCTTAGAATGGAAGTTGCTTGTTTTTCTTCACCAATAATTAGCTTCGGTGGAATAATTTTTTTTGTTATTTCAAAAATATTCTTCCAGGAACTTACTAATTCTTTCAATTCTTTTTCTATTTCTATCTTGGAAATATCCTCAGCAACAGTACGAACAATTACACCATAATTATTAGGTTTAATTTCGTGAATAATATTTTTTAGACGTTCTCTTTCTATTTTATTTTCTATTTTTTTAGAAACATAAATTTTATTAGAAAAAGGAAACAAAATAATATGATGACCTTTTATAGAAATGTCAGCACTTAGACGTATACTCTTAGAGGAAATTGCTTTCTTTGAAATTTGCACAAGAATATATTCACCAGAATAAATCTCGTCAGAAATTTTACTTTCATTCTTTTTAATGTCGCTCTCTAATTTTAGTTCTTCTATATCTGGCAATTTATGATTTGCAATGGATAATCTTAAATATTTTTTAAAATTTTTAAACTTAAAACCTAAATTTTTATAATGTAAAAAAGCATCTTTTTCATAACCAATATCTAAAAAAGCAGCATTTAAACTCGGTAATATCCTTTTAACTCTCGCAAAAAAAATATTGCCCACAGCAAACTTATCATCTTTTTCTTCTTCTCTCAAAGAAACCAATTTCTTCTCTTCCAATAAAGCAAAAGCAATTTTTTTACTATTGGCATTTATAATTAATTCGCTTTTCACAATTTTTTTATTAAAATTAATAAAAAAAACAAGTTATTAAAAAATAACTCGTAATTATAATATATTGTACAAAATCCTAGAAAAAATTTTTTCTAAATATAATAATATGAAAAAATAAAATTATCTCTTCTTTTTATGTCTATTCTTTCTTAGTCTTTTTTTCCTTTTGTGCGTAGCCATTTTATGTCTTTTTCTTTTTTTTCCGCTTGGCATAATTTTATAAAATTAATGATTAATAAATTTTTTTAATTATTTTTTTAAAATTGGATTCTCCTTTTTAACTCTCCTGGAGAAAGTTTTAGAAGGTTTAAAAGCTGGAATATTATGTGCTTCTATTATAATAGATTTATTAATAGATATATTTCTCGCAGTTTTTTTAGCTCTTTCTTTTAGTACAAAAGAGCCAAATCCCCTAAGATAAACATTCTCTCCTTCAATTAGAGAATTCTTAACTATTTTCATAAAACTTTCTATAAATTCTAAAGTAGTATTTTTATCTATTCCAGTTTTTTTAGAAATTTTATTCACAATATCAGCTTTAGTCATATTCTTTTTTTATTTAAAAAATCTATATTAAAAAACGCAAATATAAAATATTTTTTTATATAAATGAAAAACAAAAGTAATATTTTTTTTATAAAAAAAAATATTTTTTATTTTTTTATTTTTTTCATTAGAATAACATTTTCAACATGGTAGGTATGTGGAAACATATCAACAGCCTGCAATTTCTCAATAAAATATTTTCCAATAAAAGGAAGAAAATCTCTGGATTGAGTGGCTGGATTACAACTGACATAAATAATCTTTTCTGCATCAGTTTTTAATATATTCTCAATAACTTTTTTATGCATACCTGCACGCGGCGGGTCAATAATTATTACATCTGGATAAGAGTTTTTTTTGAAAAAACTTTCTGTTAAAATATTTTTCATATCACCAGAAAAAAATTTAGTATTTTTTATATCATTTATTTTAGAGTTTATTTTTGCATCTTCTATTGCCTCTTCAATAAATTCTATTCCAATAACTTTTTTAGATTTTTTTGATAAAAAATTTGCAATGGTTCCGGTTCCTGTGTAAAGGTCGTAAACCACTTCATCTCCATTTAATTGTGAAAAATCTTTTACAATATTATAAAGAGAAATGGCTTGCATAGAATTCGTTTGGTAAAAAGATTTTGCACCTATTTTAAATTTCAAATCTTCCATTTTTTCTACAATAAAATCCTTTCCTTTGAAATTTTCAATTTTTAAATCCGAAATACTATCATTTTTTTTTGTATTAATAACATACATTAAAGAAGAAATTTCAAATTTTTCATATAAAGAATTTAATAATTTTTCTCGTTTTTCTTTATTTTCATAAAAAAAAGCGATAATTACCATTAGATCATTAGTCGTAGAAGAAGTTCTTATAATTAAATTTCTTAGAAAACCATTTTGTTTTTTTAGGTCAAAAAATGTTAAATTATTTTCTAAGGCATAGTTTTTTACAAATAATCTAATTTCATTTGATGGTTCTCTTTGTAAATAACAATGTTTTACATCAATAATTTTATCAAATCTTTTTGGAATGTGAAAGCCTAAACCATTCATCTCGCCTTCAAATTTATTGTCGGAAAGATTTATTTCATCTCTTGTAAGCCAACGGTAATTAGAAAAAGTAAATTCTAATTTATTTCGATAATATTTTGTTTCGTCAGATGGTAAAATCTCTTTAAAATCAGAGATTTTTGATTTTCCTATTCTTTCGAAAGCATCAAGAACTTGTTTTTGTTTGTAAAATAATTGTTTTTCATAAGGTAAAGATTGCCATTTACATCCTCCACAAATTCCAAAATGTTCACAAAATTCTTTTATTCTAATGTCAGAATAATGATGAAATTTTATTGCTGTTGCTTCGGCATAATTTTTTTTCTTTTTTACAACTTTTAAATCTACTATGTCGCCAGGAATAGCATTATTAACAAAAAAAACAAAATCATTTACTTTTGCAATTGCTTTTCCTTCAGAACTTATGTCTAAAATTTTAACATCATAAAAAATATTTTTTCTTTTTCGTCCCATAATTTATTTTTAATAATTTTTTCAAAAAAACGCTATTTTTTTAATAAAAAAATTTTTTTAATTGAAATTAAAATATTTAAAATTTTGGACGTTTTTTGAAAAAATTTTTCCACATTATTCATTTACAAATAAATAAACCATTAGATACGGCTATGGCGTGAACGATGAATCATAATTTCTTTATTTTTTAATAAAAAAATATTATATTTCATAAAAAAGAATTTTGCATAATTATTTTTTAATATAAATTATAAGAAATTAAAATTTTAAAATTTATATTTTTATTAATTATTTCATTTTCAAAATAATTATTTTTTGTTATATCTTTTAAACCATAATTAAATCTTAAAATTGCCTTAAATCTTTCAGAAAACAAAAATTCATAAGCAAGCAAAATAGAAAAATCATTATTTTCAAAAGCATTCATATAACCATTTTTAGAAAATTTATTTTCTGTTTTTTCGCCAAAATAATCTGTTTTTATAATTTTTATATCGCTGGAAGTGGTTAATAAATGTGAATATGAAAAGCCAAAATCTATAAAATTTTTATCATTTAATTGCGTTTGAAGAAAAATTGGTAATTCTAAATAATGTAATTTTTTATTTTGAATGGTAATTTTTTCCGAAAAAGAACCAAAATCATAATTTAATTTTTCAAATTCCTTTTTAGTATTTACATTTTTATTAAAATACAAAACATTTGTAATTATTTTGAATTTCTTTGTAATGGAATTTTCATACTGTAAACCAAAAACCGGAACCGTAGAAAATTCATTTTTATTATTAAAATTTTGTGAAAAATCACAACCAAAAATAAAACCTGCAAACCTATAATCTGTTAAAAATTCGCTATTTTGTAATCTCTTAATTTCCTTTTTATTTTTTTCTATTAAAATAGAATCATTTTCTATTTCATAAATAAAATTAAAATTATTTTCAATTTTATTACAAGAAATAGATTTAATTTTATTAAAATTTTTATCATTTTTTGAAAAAAATTTTTTTTCGAATTTTTCATTTTTATTTAAATTTTCATCGTTTTTTGCAAAAATATTTTTTTCGGATTTTTCATTTTTATTTAAATTTTCGTCATTTTTTGCAAAAATATTTTTTTCGGAATTTTCATTTTTATTTAAATTTTCGTCGTTTTTTGCAAAAATATTTTTTTCGGAATTTTTATTTTTATTTAAATTTTTGTCGTTTTTTGCAAAAAATTTTTTTTCAGATTTTTCATTTTTATTTAAATTTTCGTCGTTTTTTGCAAAAATATTTTTTTCAGATTTTTCATTTTTATTTAAATTTTCATCGTTTTTTGCAAAAATTTTTTTTTCAGATTTTTCATTTTTATTTAAATTTTCATCGTTTTTTGCAAAATTTTTTTTTTCAGATTTTTCATTTTTATTTAAATTTTCATCGTTTTTTGCAAAAAATTTTTTTTCAGATTTTTCATTTTTATTTAAATTTTCGT
>JAOZVH010000292.1 GCA_029938235.1 Bacteroidales bacterium | reverse complement strand
AAATCCCATTTTACCATACTAAATTGAGCGGATACAAAAAATGTTAAAATTTTGGTCGTTTTTTGAAAAAAATTTTTAATTTTGAAATTAAAAAATATTAAAATTTTGGGCGAATTTTGAAAAAATTTTTTTTAAACATTGGTATTCTTTTTTAACACCAATGTTTGTTAAATGTTGTTTTTTTAAAAACATTAAAATTTTGCCGAATTTTGAAAAAAAATTTTTTTTAATTTATTAACACAAAAGCTCCCCATTTATAAGGATTTCCGGCATATTTTTTTCTCATAAATTTTTGCGTTTTGTAAAATGCTTTTTTTATTTCTCTTTCTGATTTCCAATTTGCATAAAATAAGGACATAAATTCCTGTGTTTCAACATCTGGAACATCCCATAAGGACATTATTATATAATCTACACCAGCCATTTTGAAAGCTCGTTGTAAACCAAAAACTCCTTCACTGCCTTTTACGTCGCCGAGACCAGTTTGACATGCTGATAAAACAACCAATTTAATACCGAAAAAATTCAAATTGGAAGTTTCGTAAGCAGATAAAACACCGTCTTCTACATCTTTAAAAACATTTTCGCCAGACCAAGAAGTAGCTCCACCAGATAATAATAAACCACTGCGAACAAGAGGATTATCAGAATATTTGTAAGGTATTTTATCACCACCTATTATAGCCGTATTATTATTTTTTTTCAAATCTATTTCGGACTTTGGAAAATAAAAGCCGTGGGTTGCAATGTGAAAAATAGACGGCGAATTTTTCTCAAAAGATTTAAAAGTTTCTTCCGTAGCTGAGGAGCCGCTGTAGGTTTCATATTTAATTTTTGTTTCTTCATTCAAAAAATCAGAAATATTTTCTATTTCTTTCATAGTTTCTGGTAAATATTTCCAAACACATCTTCTGAACTTTTCATCTTTAAAATACATTCTATTTTCAGTTTTTTTGTATTTTTTATTTGCTTTTTTCAATTCCTCTTCTGTGATACTGTATTTTATTCCACCAAATAAAGCAATTTTATTTATTTCGGAAAAATTAAATTCTGTATTTTCCAAAATCATGGCTGTGCTGGAAGTATGGATAATTTCATATTTATCTGAAAGCAATAGAGTGTCGCCATAAGGGATGGAAGCAAAAGAAACTTTATTGAGTAAACCAGAAAGAGATAAATAAACTTTTTTTACACCATTTAACTCTTTTTCTATTGGCAACCAAATTAAAGAATCTATTTTTGTAATATCTTTTTTTATAGGAATTTCAAAAGTATGAAAGCTACGAGTAGCATATAAATTATTTATTCTTTTTCTACTTATTTTGTTTTTTTTCAATTCTTTTTTTAATTCTTTTTCTTCAAATAAATAAATTGCTTTTGGATATTTATAATCCTTACGCAAAACCAAAGCATAATAAAATGTGCTATAGATCAATCCTTTTTCATCACGAAAATTAAAATGAATAAACTCTATGGCAGTTTCATCTTTTTCTAATGATTTTTGTATGTCTTTCCAATTTACTTTTGCTCTATTAGAAATTTCAGCAAATTCCTGTGATTGGTTAATTAATTCTTTTTCTAAAATATTATATTTTTCTTCCATCTCTTTTAAATCCTTACGGCGTTTTGCAATTGGCAAAGCAGATTCAGAAGCTACTATTTTTCCTAAGTTATTCATTTTTGTATAAACTTGTATCAAACTACTATCGCCACTTTCCAAAATAGTTCTTCTGACAGCTATGGTCGCCCTCAGTAATTGTCCTTTTATATTTAGAGCATTATCATAAATTATAGAAACAAGTTTTTTATTTTTATTTCTTTTTTTCAGAAAAAATGAATGATATTTTTCAAAATGCTGATTTATATTACTTTTAAAATATTTTTCTCTTTCTTTTTCGCTCATAAATTTCGCACTTTTATCTGATAATAAAGTCATTAATTCATTCATCTCTATATAAAGTTTTTCCGCTCTTTCATAATTTTCTATTTTATCATATAACTCTCCGAGATTATTACAAGTATTTGAATAATGTGGATGTTCTTTTCCAAATGTCTTTTCTAAAATATTTTTAGATTCTATATAAAGTTTTTCCGCTTTTTCATAATTTCCAATTTTCTTATATAATGCCCCTAAATTATTACAAGATAATGCATAAGAAGGATGTTCTTTTCCGAGAATTTTTTCTCTAATATTTTTAGTTTCTATAAAAAAAATTTCCGCTTTTTCATAATTTCCAATCTCATAATATAATCCTCCGAGATTATTACAAGATGTAGCATAAGATGGATGTTCTTTTCCGAGAATTTTTTCGTATATATTTTTACTTTCTATATAAAGTTTTTCCGCTTTTTCATAATTTCCAATCTTTTTATATAATCCTCCGAAATTATTACAAGAAACAGCATAATAAGTGTGTTCTTTTCCGAGAATTTTTTCAAAAATATTTTTAGATTCTATATAAAATTTTTTCGCTTTTTCATAATTTCCAATTTTTAAATATAAGCTTCCGAGATTATTACAAGAACTTGCATAATCAAGGTGTTCTTTTCCGAGAATTTTTTCTCTAATATTTTTAGATTCTATGAGAAGTTTTTCTGCTTTTTTATCATTTCCCATTATATCATATAATCCTCCTAAACTATTACAAGTAGTTGCATAATGATGGAGCTCTTTTCCGAGAATTTTTTCTAAAGTATTTTTAGATTCTATATAAAATTTTTCCGCTTTTTTATAATTTCCAATAGATTTATATAATTTTCCGAGATTATAACAAGAATTTGCATAATCAGAACGTTCTTTTCCAAATATTTTTTCTCTAATATTTTTACTTTCTATATAAAATTTTTCTGCTTTTTTATAATTTCCTATATTATAATATAATACTCCGAGATTATTACAAGTATTTGCATAATCAGGATGTTCTTTTCCAAGAATTTTTTCTTTAATATTTTTAGATTCTATATAAAGTTTTTTCGCTTTTTCATAATTTCCAATTTTTGAATATAATAATCCTAAATCATTACAAGTAGTTGCATAATGATGGTGCTCTTTTCCGAGAATTTTTTCTAAAATATTTTTAGATTCTATATAAAATTTTTCCGCTTTTTCATAATTTCCAATATAATTATATAATAATCCCAAATCATTACAAGATTTTGCATAAAATTCATTTTGTAAAGCATTTATACTTTTATAAACTTTATTACATTCAGTAAGATATTCTATTGCTTTTTTATAGTTTTGAAGATAATAAAAACAAATTCCAGTATCATATAGCGTTTTAGAATAATGTGTTGTATCATTTTTACCATATTTTTTTTCAATTAATGGTAATTTTTTTTTATACTCTAATATTGCTTCTTCATATTTTCCAGCATTAAAATATTCCAAAGCTTTATCATCTATATTTTTATCTTTTGCAAGATTAAAATTTTC
>JAOZVH010000091.1 GCA_029938235.1 Bacteroidales bacterium | reverse complement strand
ATAAGAATGGAAATTGGATAAATATTATAGAAAATGATTTCGAAAAACACATTCCCATTTGCAATAAAAAAACGAAATTATCAAAGAATAAAAATGATGAAAATGCAATTTTTAAATTATACTCTCTTGGAGTAAGTACAGCACGAGATGAATGGGTTTATGACTTTGATAAAAAAAATCTATCAAAAAAAATCAGATATTTTTTTAGGGAATATAGAGAGTTATCTAAAATAATAAAATCAAAATCTTTGAAAAATTATAAAGAAATTCATGATTTTCTTTATAAAAAAGAAACAAATAAAACTATAAAATTTACTTCTGAATTGGAAAATTATCTAAGGAAAAATAAAAAATTAATTTATAGAAAAAAACAAATTAGAACAACTTTATATCGTCCTTTTGTAAAAAAATATTTATATTATGATAAAATGATCACACATAGAATTTATCAAAATAAACATATTTTTGGAATAAAAAATCATTTAGAAAATAAAGTAATTTCTTTTGTCTCTGGAAGCAGATTAGATTTTTCAGCTATATCTACAAATTGTATCCCTAATTTAACAATTTTTTCATTAGATCCATCTCAAAATTTACCATTTTATATTTATGACGAAAATAACGAAAAAACTGAAAATATTACAAATTTTGCATTGGAAAAATTTAAGAATTTTTATAAAAATAATGCCATAAATAAAGAAAAAATTTTTTCTTATGTTTATGCAGTTTTGCATAATCCAGTATATCGCAAAAAATATGAAATTAATTTAAAACGAGATTTTCCTCGTATTCCATTTTATAATGACTTTGAAAAATGGGTGAAATTTGGCGAAAAACTTATGAATTTACATTTAAATTTTGAAGATGTAAAAGCGTATAATTTAGAAATTGAAAATAAAAATTTGCAAAATTTTCCTAATGTAAAATTGCGTTTTAATAAAAGTAAAGATGAAATTTTCATTGACGAAAATACCAAATTAAAAAATATTCCAAAAATTGCTTTGGAATACAAATTGGGAAATCGCTCTGCTTTGGAATGGATTTTGTACCAATATAAAGAGAAAAAAATCCGTGATAAAACCATTTTTGAAAAATTTAATAATTATAAATTTTCGGATTATAAAACGGAATTAATAGATTTATTAAAAAGAGTTTGCACAATTTCTGTAGAAACTATGAAAATTTATTTTCAAATGAAAAATTTATAAAAATTTTATTTTTAAATAAATTATTAAAATTTCAGCGTTTTTTGGAAAAAATTTTTTTAAATAAATTATTAAAATTTCGGCGTTTTTTGGAAAAAATTTTTTTTCAAAATTAAAAAACATTAAAATTTTCACGAATTTTGAAAAAATTTTTTTTTATTTTACATATAAAATTATTAATAAAAAAAAACCAAAAATTTAAATTTTTGGTTTTTTTTAATAGTTTTTAAACTAATCTTTTGCTACTCTTTCAAGCCATTTTAACATAAACAACATAGTAAACATAGAAATTACACAAGCAAGAACAAATATTGACCAAGTTGCCCAGATAGGTATACTTTCATACAAAATTGCTCCAATAACTAATAATTGATTTCCTAATGCTGTTGCAGCAAGCCAACCACCTTGCATTCTTCCCTGATATTCCGGAGGAGAAACTTTTGATACAAATGCAAGTCCCAATGGACTAATAAATAACTCTGCAGTTGTTAAAATAAAATAAGTTCCAATTAATAAAAATGGAGTTACTTTTTTAGCTTGTTCAAGTGGTGAACCTCCATCATCTGGATTTATTGATGTAAATAATGGTAAATCCATAGAACCTATAGCCATCACAACAAAAGATAAAGCAGCGATAAACATACCTATGGCAATTTTTTTAGGTGTAGATGGCTCAATTCCTTTTGAACGTAACCAGCCAAATATTCCCAAAATAATCGGAGTTAAAAGTACAACAAAAAGAGGATTTATAGAAGAAAATATTTCTGCTCCTTCTATGGAGAAATCCCCCATAGGAATTTTTATAACAGATAAATCTGTGTAATCTCGTGCAAAAAATGTCAAAGTTAAACCATTTTGATGGAATGAAAACCAGAAGAAAATAACAACTCCAAAAACAGCAAAAAGTGCATATAAACGTTCTTTAATTTCTTTTGCGTCCATTTCAATACTTTCATTATCTGCCTCAACTTCTTTTTTACTTTTAACATTAGGAAAAGTATTTTTATTAACGATATACACAGCAAGAGAAATTAACATAGCAAAAATTGCAACTGAAAAAGCATAATGAAAGCCCTCAGAAAAAACATTAAGGTATTTATTTGCAAAAACAGTCATATCTGTAACTGTAGAGCCAGTTGCTTCATTTGCCATATCTTGAAATTTTACAATCGCATCTGGTTTTAATGTTCCATTAATGTGCGAATGACACAGTGAAGGTAACTCCGAATTATATTGAAAACCACTGCGACTTAACCACCAATTTCTTACGCCAATGGCAGCAAAAGGAGCAAAAATAGCACCAACATTAATAAACATATAAAATATAGAAAAACCTGAACCTCTGAGTTTATCATATTTTTTATTATCGTACATTTGACCCACAAGAGCTTGTAAATTCCCCTTGAATAAACCATTACCAAAGGCAATTACAAATAAGGATAAACAAGTTAAAAGCAAAGAAAACATACTATCATCTGTTGGAATAGCTATCATGACATAACCTAAAGTCATAACAATTATACCTTTCATTATAGTGCCTTTATAATCTGGTTTTCCAGTAAATGTTCCATCGGCAATAAAACCACCGACCAAAGCCAAAACATAAATTAAAGCATAAAACGTACCATAAATATAGCCTGCATTTTCTCCGGTCAAGCCAAATTTTGCCTGAAGAAATAATACTAATATTGCCATCATGGTGTAGAAACCAAAACGTTCGCCCATATTCGCAAGTGCGGCGGCAATTAATCCTTTAGGGTGTCCTTTAAACATATTAATTTTTTTTATTAAAAATAATTTTCGTAAAAATAATTTTTTTTTATGAAAAAAATTATTTTTACGAAAATTATTTTTATTCTACTAATGTAGAAATGTTAAAAAAATTTTTTTTCAAAAAACGTTCAAAATTTTAATATTTTTTTAAATCATTAAAAAAAATTTTTTTTTCAAAAAACGCTAAATATTTTAAGATTTTTTAATTTTTAATTTCCAAATTTTTAAAGAAATATTTTTCACACATAGAAATATTTTTCATATAAAAAATAAAATATTTTATTTAAAATTCACATAAACAGATACTTATATAATTGGCACAAAAATGGTATTATAAATTATTTATATTACAAAAATATATTTTTTTTTATGAAAATATTAAAAATAATTCATGGCTATCCACCATTATATAATGCTGGTTCGGAAGTTTATAGTTCTTCCATTTGTAATGAATTATCAAAAAAAAATCAAGTTATTATTTTTACACGAGAGGAAAATCTTTATGAAAAGGATTTTAAAATAAGAATTGAAAAGAAAAAAAATAATTTGAAAATTTATTTTATAAATAAAAGAATTGATAAAGATAATTACAAAAATGAAAATATTGATAAAAAATTTGCAGAAATTTTAAAAGAAAATAAAATTGACATCGCACATATTGGTCATTTAAACCATTTGTCAACTGGAATAGTTCACCTTTTAAAAAAACAAAATATTCCTATAATATTTACTTTACACGATTTTTGGCTGATGTGTCCCAGAGGTCAATTTTTGCAAAGAAATTATGAAAACGAAAATTTTTATCAAATTTGCGAAAAACAAGAAGATGAAAAATGTGCATTAAATTGTTATAATCATTATTTCTCCGGACAAAAAGAAGATTTTAATAGGGATAAAAAATTTTGGAGTGAATGGATAAATACAAGAATGAAAGAAACTAAATCAATAATTGAAAAAGTTGATATGTTTATTGCGCCGTCAAGATATTTGATGAAATTATTTATTGATGATTTTAAAGTTCCAAAATCAAAAATTAAATACCTTGATTATGGTTTTCCGAGTGGTTATTTGAAAGGAATTACAAAAGATAAAAAAAATGATATTTTTACTTTTGGATATATAGGAACACAAATTCCTGCAAAAGGAATAAATTTATTAATAAAAGCTTTTTCAAAAATTAATGAAAAAAGTATTTTAAAAATTTGGGGAAGAACAAACGGTCAAAGTACAAAATCTTTGAAAGATTTTGCAAAAAATAGCAAAAATAAAATTGAATTTTCTGGCGAATATGTAAATAAAAATATTGCAAAAGAAGTATTTTCAAAAGTAGATTGTATTGTTGTGCCGTCCATTTGGGGCGAAAATTCTCCACTTGTTATTCATGAAGCACAATCTTGTAAAATTCCTGTTATTACAGCAGATTTCGGTGGAATGAAAGAATACGTTTCTCATAAAAAAAATGGACTTTTATTTGAACACAGAAATTTAAACTCTATATTTGAACAAATGAAATTTGCAATTAATAATCCTAAAAAAATGAAAGAATTTGGAAAAAAAGGATATTTATATTCAAAAAATGGAGAAATTTTGGATATTAAAAAACATTGCTCAGAACTATTGAAAAATTATAAAATTTTAATAAAGAATGATTTAATTAGGAATTTGATTAAATTTTAGAAAATGAGACTTTGCATATTCCTAATCAATAGTATAAAACAAAAATAAGTTACTATAAAACACAAGCAAAATCTTTCAACCGAAAGAAATAGGAGGCAGATGTTGAAAGATTAAGACATATTAAAAAAAATCAACATTTTACCAAAAAAAATGAAAGTATGGTGATTTGAAATTGTTTTTTCAAAATGAAAAAATATTATAAGAATTATAATTTGAAATATCAATTATATATATTATTCTCAATATTGTGATTTTTTATTTTAAATATTTCAAATAAGATTTTGATAAAAAAACATCATTAATTCAAAAAAAAAAATAATTAAATTGTAATTTTTTTTTATTAAAAATATGATAATATGTCATTATTTATTTATAATAAAACGCATTTTTTTAATAATAAAAAAAATAATAATTTGTAATTTTTTTATTGAAAATAATCTGAAATTTTTTTATGAAAGATATTAGTTATATACAAAAACATCAAGAATTTGACAACTTAGAATTTATTGCAAAACAAGTTGTAGAAGGATTTATTACAGGTTTACATAGAAGCCCATTTCATGGTTTTTCTGTGGAATTTGCAGAGCATCGTTTATATAATAGCGGAGAGTCAACTAAACATATAGATTGGAGGTTGTTTGCCAGAACGGAAAAATTATTTATTAAAAAATATCAAGAAGAGACAAATTTAAGAAGCCATATTGTTATAGATACTTCTTCATCTATGTTATTTCCTTTTGAAAAGAATAAAATAAATAATAAACTATCTTTTTCAATTTATTGTGCCGCTTCTTTAATTTATTTACTCAGACGACAAAGAGATGCAGTAGGTTTGAGTTTATTTTCTGATAACTTAGAATTGCATACAAAATCAAAAACATCTAATTCACACATAAAAATGCTTTATGCAGAATTGAATAATTTATTAAATCAAAAATTAATAAAAAATTACAAAAAAAAAATTACAAAAACTTCTAATATTTTACATCTAATTGCTGAAAATGTTCATAAACGTTCTTTGATAATTATTTTTTCTGATATGTTTGAAAAAGAAAATAAAGAGGATTTATTTTCTGCAATTCAACATTTGCGTTATAATAAACATGAAGTTATTTTGTTTCACGTTAAAGATAAAAAACAAGAGCAAAATTTTGAATATGAAAATCGTCCTTATAAATTCATAGACTTAGAAACCGGAGAACAAATGAAATTTAATCCAAATGATTTAAGAGAAAGTTATGTGAAAAAAATTAACGATTATTTTAGTGAAATAAAATTAAAATGTGGACAATATAAAATAGATTTTGTTGAATCTGATATTAATGAGGGTTTTAAAAAAATATTAATGCCATTTTTATTAAAAAGGAAAAAACTTTTTTAATAAAAAGTAAAATATGTAAAAATTGAAATTTTTGCGATTTTTTGAAAAAAAATTTTTTATATAAAAAATCATAAAATAATTTGATTTTTTTGAAAAAATTTTTTTTTAATAAAAAATATATATTTGAAAAAATTTATAAAAATATAAAAATGCAATTACCTTACGCAGAACCTTTTAAAATAAAAATGGTAGAAAATATAAAAAAATCTACCAAAGAAGAACGTCTCGAATGGATAAAAGAAGCGAAATATAATCTTTTTAAATTAAGCAGCGACAAAATTTTTGTTGATTTATTAACAGATTCAGGAACAGGTGCAATGAGCGACCAACAGTGGGCAGAATTAATGTTGGGAGACGAAAGTTATGCAGGTTCTTCTTCTTTTTTTAAATTGAAAAATACGGTTACAAATTTATTAGGATTACCTTATTTCTTACCGACACATCAAGGAAGAGCAGCAGAAAATGTTTTATTCTCTGTTCTTGTTAAAGAAGGTAATTTTGTTCCGGGAAATTCTCATTTTGATACCACAAAAGGACATATTGAATTTAGAAAAGCAAAAGCTGTAGATTGTACCATAGATGAGGCTTTTGATACGACAGTTCAACATGATTTCAAAGGAAATATTGATATGGAAAAATTAGAAAATGTTTTTAAAATAACTCCAAAAGAAAAAATTCCTTTTACTTTAATTACCATCACTTGCAATTCTTCCGGCGGACAAGCTGTTTCTATGGAAAATATGAAAGCTGTGCGTAAATTATGTAATAAATATGGTATTCGTGTTTTATATGATATTGCTCGTTTTGCTGAAAATGCTTATTTCATTAAAAAACGCGAAGTTGGTTATGAAAATAAAAGTATAAAAGAAATTGTAAAAGAGATGTTTCTTTATACTGACGGTGCAGTTATGAGTAGTAAAAAAGATGGAATAGCTAATATGGGTGGATTTATTGCTCTAAGAGAAGAAGAAATTTTTACTCATGCTTGTACTTATAATATTATGTTTGAAGGTTATATCACTTATGGAGGTATGTCTGGACGTGATATGGGAGCATTATCACAAGGTTTAAAAGAAGCTACTGAATTCGATTATTTAGAAAGTCGAGTTGGACAAGTTGCGTATTTAGGTAAAAAATTAAAAAAATATGGTGTACCTGTGCAAGAACCATTTGGTGGTCATGCGATATTTATAGACCTAAAAAGATTTTTGCCAAATATTCCACAGAGTGAATATCCTGCACAACTTCTTGCTGTTGAATTATTTATTGAAGCAGGAATTAGAGGTGTGGAAATTGGAACTTTATTAGCTGATAGAGACCCAATAACTCGTGAAAATCGTTATCCAAAATTAGAATTATTAAGGTTGGCTATTCCCCGCAGAGTATATACAAATAACCACATGGATTATGTTGCTGTAGCTTTAAAAAATATTTTTGACCGTAGAAGTGAAATTAAAAAAGGTTTGGAAATTACTTGGGAAGCTCCAATAATGAGACATTTTACTGTAGAATTAAAAAGAGCTTAAATTAAAAATAAATCAAAAGAATTTAATTCTTTTGATTTATTTATTGTATTTTACAAAGTCATAACAACACTTACTTTTTTAATTTTTCCACCCATATTTGGATTTAATTTTGAAATTTTAACTTTTGCTTTTTTTATAGTAGAAAATTTTTTATAGAATTTTTCTAAAATTCTGTGGGCAACATTTTCTAATAAATTGGATTTTATTTGCATTTCTTTTTTAACTATTGAATATATTATTTGGTAATCCAAAGCATCTTCTAAATTGTCGCTTTTCCCAGCTTTTATTAAATCTGTTTCTATGGATAGATCTACCATAAAACGAGTTCCAACAATTTTTTCAATGTCAAAATGTCCGTGGTAGGAATAAAATTCCATACCTTCAATTTCTATTTTATTCATATTTATTAAAAATAATTAATAATTTTTAAAAAAATCCCACAAAACTATTCCTGCAGATACAGAGATATTTAAAGAATGTTTTGTTCCTTTCTGAGGAATTTCTATATGAAAATCACTTAAATTTACAACTTCCTGCGAAACTCCTTTTACTTCGTGTCCGAAAATTATTGCATATTTTTTATCTTTTTCCATTTTAAAATCAATTAAATTTTTACTATTTTCTACCTGTTCAACAGAAATTATAGTATAATTTTTTTCTTTTAAAAATTCTATACATTCTTTTGTATTTTTAAAATATTCCCAATCTACTGATTTTGTAGAACCTAAGGCAGTTTTTTGTATATCTTTATGAGGAGGTTTTGCCGTAATTCCACAAAGAAAAATTTTTTTTATTAAAAAAGCGTCAGAAGTTCTAAAAATTGAACCTATATTATTTTGACTTCTAACATTGTCTAAAATAACAACCACAGGAATTTTTTTTGATTTTTTAAATTCCTCTATAGTTTTTCTGTTTAATTCGCTATTTTTTAATTTTCGCATTTTTTTTATAAAATATATTTATTTTACAAATATTAAAAAAAAAATAATAAATATAAAAAAAAATGTTTTATGAATTTTTTTATTAAAAATTATTACTTTGCAAAAAAATATTTATGAAAAAAATTTTTTTAACAATATCTTTTTTTGTTTATTTTTTACAAATATTTTCTCAGGAAGAAGAAAAGCTTTATAAAAGTATAAATAAAGGATTAAAAAATCCGGAAGAGGTTTATCGTTTTTCATTAAAAGAAACAGGAATTGGAAAAATTCCTAAACAACTTTATAAATTTGGAAACTTAAAAGAGTTAGATCTAAGCAATAATTATTTTGATACCTTAGATTTTGAAATTTTACAATTTGAAGAATTAGAAATTTTGAACCTTTCGGGAAATCAAAAACTAAATTTTACTGATGTTTTTGAGATTTTAAGTGAATTTCAAAATTTGAAAGAATTAAATTTATACAATAATTTTATAGATACTTTACCTTCTAATATTTCAAAATTAAACAAATTAATATCTTTGAATATTGGAGGCAACCAAAATTTAAATTTTGAAGACGCTTTTGAAAAATTGCAAAATTTGTCAAGTTTAAGAAAATTGTTTTTATCAAGAACAATGCTTATTAATCCAAATAAATTAGGAAAATTAAAAAATATTGAGATTTTAGATATTTCAAACAATCCATATTTAGATTTTAAAAAAACTTTCGATGAGATTAAAAAATTTAAAAATTTAAAAGAATTATATCTTTATGATAATAAAATTGAAATTCTACCTGATAATATAAAAAAATTAAAAAATTTAGAACTTTTAAATCTCAATCAAAATAGAATTAGAAAATTACCTGATGGAATAGGAAAATTAAAAAATTTAAGATTTTTATTTGTTATGAAAAATCGTCTGGAGGAAATTCCAAAAACAATAAAAAAAATGAAAAAATTAGAAGTTATTGATGTAAGTTATAATTATTTACATAGCTTTCCAGAAGAAATTGGTAATGTGACAAATCTGTCAGAATTAATTGCCAGTGAAAATCAGATTACTTTTCTACCTTTTGAAATGGGTGATTTAGAAAATCTTGTAACTTTAAATTTATTAAATAATTATATTAAATTTTTACCTTATGAAATTGGGTTTTTAAAAAATTTGAGATTTCTTTATATTGCAGATAATAAATTGAAAAAATTGCCAGAAGAAATTTCTGAACTAAAAAATTTAGAAGAATTATTGTTATACGGAAATTTTTTTGATGTAGATGAAATGCAAAAAATTAAGGAACTTTTACCAAATACAAAAATTTCCTTTTAAATAAACAATTTTTTTAATAAAAAAATATAATTATCTTTGTAATTCATAAATTAAAAAAAATTACAAATGGCTGTTCTAAGAGCATTTAAAGGTTTTCGTCCTAAAAAGGATAATGTAAATGAAATTGCTTCTCGTCCTTATGACGTTCTAAATTCTGAGGAAGCGAGAGAAGAAGTAAAAGGAAATCCTCATTCGTTTTTACATGTTGTAAAACCAGAAGTAGATCTTCCGAAAGATGTAGATTTACATAGTGAAATTGTTTATAACAAAGCAAAATCAAACTTGAAATCTCTTGTAGATACTGGTATGTTTTTTCAAGACGAAAAAGATAAGTTTTATATTTATGGACAAACTATGTGGGGAAAAACTCAATATGGTATTGTTGCTTGTAGTTCTGTTGAAGATTATAATAATAATATTATAAAAAAGCACGAACTGACGAGACCAGATAAGGAAGAAGATAGAATGAATCATGTTCGTTATACAGATGCAAATGCAGAACCAGTGTTTTTTGCTTTCAGAGATCATAAAGAAATTAATGAAATTATCGAAAAAACTGTGAAAGAGATATCAGAATATGATTTCAAAACTGATGATGAAGTTGGACATCATTTCTGGCTTATTAATGACGATAAAACAATAAAAAGAATTACTGAAATTTTTGATAAAGAAATTTCATTTGTTTATGTTGCGGATGGACATCACAGAACTGCTGCTGCTGCTTTGGTTGGTGAAGAGAGAAAAAATAATAACCCAAATCACACCGGAAATGAAGAATATAATTTTTTTATGTCTGTAAATTTCCCAGAAAGTCAGCTTACAATTATTGATTACAACAGAGTTGTAAAAGATCTAAATGGAATGTCTGATGAAGAATTTATAACAAAATTAAAAGAAAATTTTGTTATTTGTGAAAAAAATGGAGAATATAAACCAAATAAATTACATAATTTTTCTATGTATTTATCTGGAAAATGGTATTCTTTGACAGCAAAAGAAGGAACTTGGAAAGAAGACGCTGTTGGAGTTCTTGATGTTACAATTCTTACAGAGCATATTTTAGAGCCACATCTTAATATTTTAGATTTGAGACGTTCTAAGCGTATAGATTTTGTTGGAGGAATACGTGGAATTGGTGAATTAAAAAAACGTGTTGATTCCGGAGAGATGAAAGTTGCATTTGCTTTATATCCTGTTAGTATGAAACAGCTGATGGATATTGCTGATAATGACGAAATTATGCCTCCAAAAACAACTTGGTTCGAACCGAAATTAAGAAGTGGTTTAGTATTTCACTCTTTAAAATAATTTAAAATTTATAATTATCAAAAAAAAACTTTTTTTGATAATTATAAAAAATTTTAAAAATTATGTATAAATATGATTATCCGCGTCCAGCAGTAACTGTAGATGCCATTCTTTTTTCTAAAAAAAATGATGAATTAGAGATTTTACTTATTCAGAGGAAAAATCCACCTTTTCAATATTATTGGGCATTTCCCGGAGGTTTTGTTAATGAAGATGAAAATTTAAAAGAAGCAGTTTTAAGAGAATTAAAAGAAGAAACGAGTATTGAAAATATTGATTTAAAACAATTGAAGACCTTTGGAAAAGTGAAAAGAGACCCAAGAGGAAGAACAATTTCTGTAGTTTATTTTTCTTTTGTAGAAAAAGAAAAAATATCTCCAAAAGCAAATGATGATGCTATGAATTTAAAATGGGTTCCTGTAAAAAATATAAAAAAACTTGCTTTCGACCACAAAGAAATTTTAAATTTTGCTTTGAAAAATTTAAAAAAAACATCCAATTTTTGAAAAATTTTTTCAAACTGTACAAACCCAAAAAATTAATGTTTTTTTGAAAAATTTTTTTATAAATTATAAAAATCGTAAAATTTTGGTGTTTTTTGAAAAAAATTTTTTTTAATAAATTCGTAAAATTTCGGCGTTTTTTGGAAAAAATTTATTTTCAATAAATTTTTTCAATATAGAAACCCAAAAAAATGGCATTTTTTTGAAAAATTTTAGGTTTGTACAGCTTGAAATTTTTTTTTATTTTTGATGATAAGCGATTTTTTTCCATTTTATGTAAGCTATTATAGAAGCAATGGTATAAACAACAAATAAAAAAGTTGTAAAATAAAGTTCTTTATAAAAATATAGTCCGATTGAAACTGTATCTATAATAATCCACATTATCCAAGTTTCTATCATTTTTCTTG
>JAOZVH010000291.1 GCA_029938235.1 Bacteroidales bacterium | reverse complement strand
TTGTTTTTTTAACAAAAATACATTATATTTCACAAAAAGGTTCCAAGAACCAAAAAATTTTTTTAAATTCGACCAAAATTTTAACATTTTTTAATTTTCAATTTAAAAAAAAATTTTTTTAAAATTCGACCAAAATTTTAATATTTTTTAATTTCAAAAAAAAAAATCTTACGCTTAGGCAGTTTGTTTATTTTTCATTAATTATTTCTTCGCTATTTTCATACAAAAACTCTGGGTCTAAGTCAGCTTCATTTGCCCATTCAATAGTATCGAATTTTTTATGCACAGTATTGAATAATTCTATATTTTTTAATTCTCTAAAAATACCAAGTTCAAGATATGGTTTCATATCGAAACGTTTTTTTTCATTTTCAAATTCAATTATTAAAAAATAATTTTCTGAAGCTTCTACTTTTTTTACTGAAAAATACATTTTTTTTATTTTAAAGGTTCAATTTTAAATGGTTTTTCTCCATTTTGGCATAAAACCCAATCTGCAAGCAAATTGTCCTTATGAATTTCAATCCATGCTTTTATAATTCTTAATTGTCGTTTTGGAAGATTTCCAGCGATAACTTCACAATTATTAATATTTATAGAGCATGATTTATTTTGATAATATGCGTGGATATGCTAGACATATGCTCTTTTGGAGCAAAATACATTCTGATAATTATCCCATAAAACATTGAAATTGTTGGCATATATTTATATTTTATTATAATTTTTCAAAAAAAGAAAATTTTTTATTAAAAAAAATTTTTTTCAAAAAACGTCCAAAATTTCAATATTTTTAAAAAAACAACATTGGAGGTTTTTTTTTAACACCAATGTTTGATGTCGAAACATTGGTGTTAAAAAAAAAACCTCCAATGTTAATTTTAAAAAATTTTTTTTATAAAAACGTCCAAAATTTCAATATTTTTTAATTTTAAAATAAAAAATTTTTTGAAAAAAGCGACCAAATTTTAATGATTTTTTATAATTAAAAAAAAAAATTTGAAAAAAACGACAAAATTTTAATGATTTTTTATAATTAAAAAAAAAAAATTTGAAAAAAGCGACAAAATTTTAATGATTTTTTTTTTAATTAAAAAAAAAAATTAGCTCTTTATTTGCATTATGTTTGTTTTATTATTCTTGTAATAATAATAAAATCTTTTTGTAAATGAAAAAATTTTGAAAATGAATTTGTCAATCCTTGTAATTCTGTCATTATTATTAAATAATTTTTTGTTTTCACAAAATTTAATTACAATTAAAGGAACTGTAAAAGATAAAAATTCTAAAGAAATTCTTGCTTTTGCAAACATTTCAATATTACAAAAACATATTGGAACAGTAAGTAACGAAAAAGGAAAATTTAATTTTAAAATTCCTAAGAAATATATAGATGATACTTTAATAATTTCCTTTATTGGTTATCATAATTTAAAATTACATATTAAAGATTTGAAATTAACAAATAATTTTAGATCTTTTTTTATAGAGAAATCAATATTAATTCTTGAAGAAGTAAATGTAATTTCTAAAAAAATTAAAGCTGAAGATATTTTTTTTAAAGCTATTGAAAAAATTCCAGAAAATTATTACACAAAAAAACATATTTCTGATGTTTATTTTGAAGAAAAAGAATTTCAAAATGGAAAGTATAAAAAATCTCATATGAAATTAGGAGTTGCAATTAAATTATATACACCGAAATTTAAAAAAACACATAAATATATATTTTCAGCATTAGACGAAACAGTAGAAATTATTGGAGTAAGACGAAATGAAGACTGTTATACAGAGCCAATAAAAATTATTAAAAAAATTAATGAAGTAAAAATCACTTTAAAAAGAAATATTTTTCGTTATAAACACCCATTTCTTAGAAAGAAATTTTTAAAAAAATATAATTTTGAAAAAGAAAATACAAAATTATATGATGATAATTTAGTTTATATTATCAATTTAAAATATGAAAATAGATCGGTGAAGTTTTTTATAAGAAAAGATAATTTTGCAATTATGGAAGTTCAATTTTTTTATGATTCTAAAAAACCATCAGAGATAAACAAAATAATTAAAAGAGAAATATATGATATAGAAAAATATGTAGAAATAATAAAGTTCAAAGAAGTTAATAATAAATTATTTTTATATACCATGTATAGTTATCATGATATTAAAAATTTTGAACAAAATGGTGAAATGCTTTTAAATTCTCAATATTTTACCAAAATATTAGTTAATAATATTGATACTGTAAATGTTCGTAAACCAGAAAATAAAATGAAAAATAAAAGTATTTATTACCAAGAAAATCTAGAATATGACCCTGAATTCTGGGAAAATTATAATCACATTTTGGATACAATATCAAAATAATAAATAATTTAAAAAGATATTTATTTTTTTTGATTTTTTTTCAAAAAATAACCAAAATTTTAATTTTTTTAATTTTAAAATAAAAAAAATTTTTTTTCAAAATTCGTCCAAAATTTTAACATTTTTTAAATTTCAATTTTTAAAAAAATTTTTTTCAAAAAATCCAAATATTTTAACATTTTTTAATATTTTTTTTTATAAAATACTTTCAATCCTATCTTTAAAAACATTAACTAATTTATATTTACGATTTTCTTCAATGATATCGTCCCAATATTTTTTTAATGTAAAATAAAAATTTTTCATTTTCATATTACCAAAACGAATATGAATTATTTTTGGTGGGGGCTGATGAAAAATAATTTTATTAGAAAAATCTGCATCTTTTGTAATAATAGTCATATTTTCTTTTTTTGCATAATTCCATATCTGCTCATCCGACCATTCATCATTGATGTCTCTTTGATGAATAAAATCTTTAGAATTCCACAAGGAAAAATAATATGGTAAATTAACATCTATTAAATATTTACACATAAGTGAGAGGTTTTATTATATAATTTTGTTTTACAACTTTAATGGCAAAGTTCATACAAGAAGTTATGTCCTCTTTTTCAAGAGATGGATATTCAGCAAGAATTTCTTCTGCTGTATTTCCTGCAGCTAAAAATTCTAAAATCGTTTGAACTGTAATGCGTTTTCCACGAATTATTGGTTTTCCATTGCATATTTCTCTGTCAATTATAATTCTATTATTAAAATATTTCATTTTAATGAATTTAAAAAATTAAAAATATATTTTTCAAAAATAAAAAAAAAATCAAATTATAAATAATTAAACATTTTTTATAATTAAATTTTTTTTCAAAAAAATCCAAATATTTTAACATTTTTTAATTTTCAATTTTAAAAAAATTTTTTTCAAAAAAATCCAAATATTTTAACATTTTTTAAATTTCAATTTTTAAAAAAATTTTTTTCAAAATTCGTCCAAAATTTTAACATTTTTTAATTTTCAATTTAAAAAAATTTTTTTAAAAAATTCGTCCAAAATTTTAATATTTTTTAATTTTCAATTTTAAAAAAATTTTTTCAAAAATTGTCCAAAATTTTAA
>JAOZVH010000290.1 GCA_029938235.1 Bacteroidales bacterium | reverse complement strand
CGATTTTAGATAAAAAAAATTTTAATGATATTCTTTTTGAAAAAGCATCTCTTACGAAATACAAAAATAGTATTTCAAATTTATGTGAATATTTAAAAAAGCATTTCAATAAAAAAGTTATTGTTCTGGTTGACGAATACGATGCACCGATTATAAAAGCATTTCAAAATTCAAAATATTCAAATGATAAAACATATTATAGGAAAGTAATAAATTTTATACAGACATTTCTTGGTTCTGTTTTCAAAGGTAATGAGGAAAATTTACAAAAAGGTATGCTTACAGGTGTAATGAGAATTGGTAAAGAAAGTATTTTTTCCAAATGGAATAATCTCGACACTTATGGAATAACTTCCACTTATTTTGCTGATAAATTTGGTTTCACAGAAAAAGAAATTTATGAAATATTAAAACATTTCAATCTTAATAAAGATGTTAAAAAAATCAAAGAATGGTATACGGTTATAAATTTGGGAATATAAATAATATTTATAATCCATGGTACATTTAAATTACATTTCAAATTGAATGATGGTTTTAAAGCATATTGGGTAAATACTGAAATTCTAATTTAATAATTAAAAAATTAAAGAACCAAATATTAAATCTAATTTCATAAATTAATAGATGAAAAACAATAATAAAAGTTATTAATAAAATTTTGTTTTTCCAGTTTTGAATATAAAACTAATTAAGTGGACATTATTATTTTATGCCGGATTTCTTACAAAGGAAAAACAAATTTCTTTAAATCTATATGAATTAAGAATTCCAAACTATGAAATAAAATTTGTTTTTACAGATATTATTATAGATTGGATAGAAAACGAATATAAAATAAACCAAGATACAATAATAATAACATCTAATTATCTGATAAACAATGATTTAATTTCTTTTGAAAAAGGCTTTAAAGAAATTATTGGTGACTCTCTAAGTTATTTTGATGTTTTACCGAAAAAAGATGATAATAAAAAAATTGTCATTCCAAATGAACAATTTTTTCATGTTTATACATTGGGTTTGCTTGCAGTTTTATCTGACGATTATATCATAAAATCAAATAAAGAATCTGGAGAGGGCAGATATGATATTATGTTAATTCCACATAACAAAAATAATAATGCTGTAATTATAGAAATTAAATATATTAAAAATCAAGGACTTAACGAAAAATATGAAAAATTTTATGAACGTATAAATCTTGCAATTGATAAAGCAAGAGAACAAATTAAAATAAGAAAATATTATAAAGAAGCTTTAGAAAATAAAATTTCTAAAAAAAATATTATTAATGTTCCGATAATTTTTGCTGGAAATAACCGTACATTAACAAAATAAATTATTAAAATTTCTCGTTTTTTGGAAAAAGTTTTTTAATTTAAAAAATATTAAATTTTTGGCGTTTTTTAGAAAAAATTATTTTAAATAAATTATTAAAATTTTGGCGTTTTTTTGAAAAAATTTTTTTTTTAATTATATATAAAAAATTATTTTTAAAAATATTATAAAAAAAATAACGTTTTTTAATAAAAAAATTTTTATTGAAAATTATGAAAAATAAAAAAACTTTAAAAATAGGTTCTTCAGATTTTAAAATGATTGTTGAGGGTAATCATTATTTTGTGAATAAAACATTATTAATTCATGAATTTTTTTATTCGCAAAATGATGTTTTATTAATTACTCGTCCTCGCCGTTTCGGAAAGACTTTAAATTTATCTATGATTCATTATTTTTTTGACATTAAGCAAAAAAATAATTTATTTTTAGATTTTGAAATATCAAAAAATAAATCTTTCTGTGATAGCAATCAAAATAAATATCCAGTAATTAACATTACTTTGAAAGATATTGATGAAAATAACTGGGAGGATTGTTTAGAAAATTTTAAATATGTAATTTCAGAATTGTATGAGAAAAATATTTTTTTATTAGAATCAAAAAAAATGACGATTTTAGATAAAAAAAATTTTAATGATATTCTTTTTGAAAAAGCATCTCTTACGAAATACAAAAATAGTATTTCAAATTTATGTGAATATTTAAAAAAGCATTTCAATAAAAAAGTTATTGTTCTGGTTGACGAATACGATGCACCGATTATAAAAGCATTTCAAAATTCAAAATATTCAAATGATAAAACATATTATAGGAAAGTAATAAATTTTATACAGACATTTCTTGGTTCTGTTTTCAAAGGTAATGAGGAAAATTTACAAAAAGGTATGCTTACAGGTGTAATGAGAATTGGTAAAGAAAGTATTTTTTCCAAATGGAATAATCTCGACACTTATGGAATAACTTCCACTTATTTTGCTGATAAATTTGGTTTCACAGAAAAAGAAATTTATGAAATATTAAAACATTTCAATCTTAATAAAGATGTTAAAAAAATCAAAGAATGGTATACGGTTATAAATTTGGGAATATAAATAATATTTATAATCCATGGTACATTTAAATTACATTTCAAATTGAATGATGGTTTTAAAGCATATTGGGTAAATACTGAAATTCTAATTTAATAATTAAAAAATTAAAGAACCAAATATTAAATCTAATTTCATAAATTAATAGATGAAAAACAATAATAAAAGTTATTAATAAAATTTTGTTTTTCCAGTTTTGAATATAAAACTAATTAAGTGGACATTATTATTTTATGCCGGATTTCTTACAAAGGAAAAACAAATTTCTTTAAATCTATATGAATTAAGAATTCCAAACTATGAAATAAAATTTGTTTTTACAGATATTATTATAGATTGGATAGAAAACGAATATAAAATAAACCAAGATACAATAATAATAACATCTAATTATCTGATAAACAATGATTTAATTTCTTTTGAAAAAGGCTTTAAAGAAATTATTGGTGACTCTCTAAGTTATTTTGATGTTTTACCGAAAAAAGATGATAATAAAAAAATTGTCATTCCAAATGAACAATTTTTTCATGTTTATACATTGGGTTTGCTTGCAGTTTTATCTGACGATTATATCATAAAATCAAATAAAGAATCTGGAGAGGGCAGATATGATATTATGTTAATTCCACATAACAAAAATAATAATGCTGTAATTATAGAAATTAAATATATTAAAAATCAAGGACTTAACGAAAAATATGAAAAATTTTATGAACGTATAAATCTTGCAATTGATAAAGCAAGAGAACAAATTAAAATAAGAAAATATTATAAAGAAGCTTTAGAAAATAAAATTTCTAAAAAAAATATTATTAATGTTCCGATAATTTTTGCTGGAAATAACCGTACATTAACAAAATAAATTATTAAAATTTCTCGTTTTTTGGAAAAAGTTTTTTAATTTAAAAAATATTAAATTTTTGGCGTTTTTTAGAAAAAATTATTTTAAATAAATTATTAAAATTTTGGCGTTTTTTTGAAAAAATTTTTTTTTTAATTATATATAAAAAATTATTTTTAAAAATATTATAAAAAAAATAACGTTTTTTAATAAAAA
>JAOZVH010000090.1:10034-12090 GCA_029938235.1 Bacteroidales bacterium | reverse complement strand
TTGTATTTAATTCCTGAGAATATTGATTTAATTCATTATTTTGAATAATAATTTTTTCATTTTGTTTTCTAAGAATTTTACTTTGCTTAATAATTCTATTTTCAGCTTTTTTTCTATCTGTAATATCTGTAAAAAAAATTAAATTTGCTTCTTGTTTATCCCAAACAATACGAGCTGCATTGACATTTGCCCATCTTACTTCATTTTCTAAAGTTACATAACGAGATTGATATTCTATTATAAAATTATTTTTATTTAATTTACTTAGGAATTCTGTAGCTATATTATTTTTATCTTCCTCATAAATAAAATCTAAAAGATTTTTTCCTAATACATTTTTTAAATTACATTTTAATAATTTACAAGTCTGAGGATTTGCAAAAATAACCTTAGAATTTAAAACTACAAAAATACCTTCTATAGATTTTTCAAAAATAGTACTTATTTTACTTTTATTTTCTTTTAATTCTGACATTAATTTAAAAATACGTTTTTCCGCTTTTTTCTTTTTCATAATAACAAAGGCTAAAATTGTTAATAAAAAAATCATTAATAATATGGAGATAATAGTTGCAATTAGTAAGCGTTTTTGTAAGCTAATAAGTTTTTTATCATTTTTTTTTTGTAATTTAAGCTTTTGGTTTTGTTGTTCTTTTTCTTTTGTTGAATATTTGATTTCTATATTATTAATAATTTTTTGTTTTTTTAATGCAAACAAACTATCTTTTAATTCAATATATTTTTTACTTTCTGTAAAAGCTTTTTTAAAAAGACCTAAATCAAAATAAACATCCATTAAATTTCTGGTTGCCCACAATATAGAAGCTTTATTTTTTAGTTTTTCAGCATATTTCCTACTTTTTTTTAAATCTTTGATGGCAATTTCATTTTTTTTTAAAAAATTTAAAGACCAACCTTTAATCAAATATGTGTAAGAAATAGAATAATTATCTTCTGATTGCTCAGCATATTCAACTGCTTTTTTTGCATTTTTTAATGCTAATTGGTATTTTTTTTGTTGAATAAATGTGTTGGCAATATTTGCTAAAAAAACAGCTTTTCGTTTTATCTGCTTAGTTGTTTTCATTGCTTTAAAATAATTTTCAAGAGATCTATCATAATATTTATTTTTTTTATCCTCATTTTTTTCGTCCGTTCCCATATCCTTATAAGCATTTCCAATTGCATTATAACAGTTTGATATACTTTTTATGCTATCTAATTGAATGAATATTTTCAATGCTTTTTCTGCTTTACGAATGGCATATTCATAATTATCGCTTAAAAAATTTATTCTCGAAAGAGAATTGTAATTTATTGCCATTCCGTACAGGAATTTAATACTATCAGAAATATTCAATGATTTTTGAAGTATTATATAAGCACTATCTTTTTTTCCGGTTTGTAATAAAATATCTCCTATAGAATTTAAAGTTAAACATAACAATTTATTGTTATTGTTTTTTTTAGCAAATTCACAAATTTTTTTAGCAGTATTTAATGCTATTAATGGATTTTCTATTATTTGATTAAAATATATTTGATGATATATATCTATTTTTAAACTATCTTCATTTGTATTTTCTGCTTTTTGTATGAGACTGTCAATAAATTTATTCTGAGCATTTAGATTTAAAAAGTTGAAAAAAATGATAATAATAATTAAAAAATTTTTTTTCATAAAATTTGATATTTTCCTTAATTAATTTTCAATTAAATTCAAAAAAAATATTTTTAATTTTTTTAAAAATATTTCAAGTTGTATAAGAAAAATTTTTCAAAAAAACGTCAATTTTTTACGAATTCATAAAAAAAAATTTTTTCAAAAAAACATCAATTTTTTACGAATTTATAAAAAAAAATTTTTTCAAAAAAACGTCAATTTTTTACGAATTTATAAAAAAAAAATTTTTTTCAAAAAAACATCAATTTTTTACGAATTTATAAAAAAAAATTTTTTCAAAAAAACGTCAATTTTTTACGAATTTATAAAAAAAAAAATTTTTTCAAAAAAACATCAATTTTTTACGAATTTATAAAAAAAAATTTTTTCAAA
>JAOZVH010000090.1:0-9934 GCA_029938235.1 Bacteroidales bacterium | reverse complement strand
AAATTTTTTCAAAAAAACGTCAATTTTTTACGAATTTATAAAAAAAAAATTTTTTCAAAAAAAACGTCAATTTTTTACGAATTTATAAAAAAAAATTTTTTTCAAAAAAAACGTCAATTTTTTACGAATTTATAAAAAAAAATTTTTCAAAAAAACGTCAATTTTTTACGAATTTATAAAAAAAAAATTCAAAAAACAGGTAATTTTTTGGGTTATACAGTTTGAAATTTTTTTATGAAATTTAAATTTCATAAGAAAAAATTTGCTTTTTTATCTGATACAACAACATTTGACATAAACAAATGGAAAATTTTGGAAAATAAGAAAACAATTAAAAAAAAATATTAAAAACGAAATTTCAATGAAAATTTTAAACAAAAAATACGTTTTTTTTAAACGTATTTTTTGGTTTTTTTCAAAAAAAAATTAATTTTTTTAAAAAAATTTAAATTTTAAAAATCTTTTCTCCATTTTTTTAAAATTTCTAATTCTTCATTATTAATATAATTTTTTTCTAAAGCGACTTTTATTAGAGCATTAAAATCGCTTAAAGTTGTCAATTCGCAATTATTTTTTTGGAAATTTTGTTTTGCAATTTCAAAACCGTAGCTAAAAATTGACAGCATTCCAAGAACTTCGCATTTTGATTTTCTAAGAACTTCAACAGCTTTTAAACTACTTCCACCTGTAGAGATTAAGTCTTCTATCACAAGGACTTTTTGATTTTCTTTAATTTCTCCTTCTATTAAATTTTGCAAACCGTGTCCTTTTGCGGAAGCACGCACATAAGAAAAAGGCAAATTCAAATATTCAGCAAGCAGAACTCCATGAGCAATTGCTCCGGTTGCAACTCCAACTATCATTTCTACTTCTGGATATTTTTTTTTGATTATTTTCGCAAATTCCTTTTTAATAAAACCTCTCGTTTTTGGATAAGATAAAGTTTTACGGTTATCGCAATAGATTGGAGATTTTAAACCTGATGCCCAGGTAAAATAATTATCCATTCTTAATTTAATAGCATTTATTTCTAATAAATCCTCAGAAATTTTTTTTAAATAATTTCCCATTTTTTTTAAAATTTTTTTTTATCAAAAATAATAAAAATTTTTCAATAAAAAATTTTGATATTGATAATCAATAATTAATTTTGCGGAATTTTATTTTTTAAATTTTATTTTTTATATATATAAAATAATGATTTTCAATATTTTAAAAGAAATTAATTTATTCAATTTTTTAGATATTTTTTCTGCTTTTATGGTTTTGTTTGCGGTTATAGATATAATTGGCTCTATACCGATAATTATCACTTTAAAAGAAAAAAGTAAGAACAAAAAAATTAATGCAGAAAAAGCAATAACAATTGCAACAATAATTATGATAACATTCTTAATTACCGGAGAAAATTTGCTCGGTCTTTTTGGAGTGGATATTTCTTCTTTTGCAATTGCTGGTGCCATTGTAATTTTTGCTCTGGCTTTGGAAATGGTTCTTGGTATAGAATTATTCAAAAGTGAAGACACACCAGATGGCGGAACCGTAGTTCCAATTGCCTTTCCATTGATAGCAGGAGCTGGCTCTATAACCTCTTTACTTGCTTTGACAGCTGAGTATGCAATGGTTAATGTTGTAATTGCTCTTTTATTAAATCTCTTACTTGCTTATGTGGTTTTGAAAGCGACTGATTTTTTTGAAAAATTATTTGGTAAAGGGGGAATATTAATTTTAAGAAAAGTTTTTGGAATTATATTGCTTGCAATTGCTATAAAATTATTCAAAAATAATATTGATTTTTTTTAAAAAAAAATTCCATCTGTATAAAAAAAAGTTTTTTAAAAAATTAAAAAAAAATTTTTTTAATTTTTTAAAAATTTTTTATAATTTTAATTATAATTTTCTCAAAATTTTTTATAATTTTAATTAAAAAAAAATTTATAATTTTAATTAAAAAAATTTTTTTAATTAAAATTAAAAAAAAATTTATAATTTTATATTATTAAACAAATTGATTTATGAAAAGTAAAAAAGAGTTACCATTAAAATTTTATTTAAAAAAACATTTTGGTTTTGATACTTTTAAAGGAAAACAAGAATCTGTTATAGAAAATTTATTGGATAATAAAGATGGTTTTGTTTTGATGCCAACAGGAGGTGGTAAATCTTTGTGTTATCAATTGCCAGCTTTAATAAGCGATGGAATGGCTATAGTTATTTCTCCACTAATTGCATTGATGAAAAATCAAGTTGATTCTATTCGCAGTTTTAGTATGCAAGATAACGTTGCTCATTTTTTAAATTCTTCTCTTAGCAGAAGAGAAATAAAACTAGTTAAAAAAGATATAGTTTCTGGAAAAACTAAACTTTTATATCTTGCTCCGGAATCTCTAACAAAAGAAGATAATGTAGAATTTTTTAAAAAGGTAAAAATATCTTTTTATGCAATTGACGAAGCACATTGTATTTCTGAGTGGGGACACGATTTTAGACCAGAGTATAGAAAAATTCGTCCTATAATAGAAAAAATAGGCATAGCTCCTGTTATAGCATTGACTGCAACCGCAACTCCAAAGGTACAAAATGACATACAAAAAAATTTGGGAATGTTGGAAGCACGTGTGTTTAAAGCATCTTTTAACCGTCCAAATTTATATTATGAAGTAAAACCGAAAATTAATGCTGTAAAAGAAGTAATAAAATATATAAAAAATAATCAAAATAAATCTGGTATAATTTACTGTCTCAGTAGAAAAAAAGTTGAAGAAATTGCAGAGATATTAAATGTAAATGGAATAAAAACTCTTCCATATCATGCAGGTATGGACACTGCAACTCGTTCGAAAAACCAAGACATGTTTTTGATGGAAGATGTAGATGTAATAGTTGCAACCATCGCTTTCGGTATGGGAATAGATAAACCTGATGTGCGATTTGTTATTCATTATGATATTCCAAAAAGTTTAGAGGGTTATTATCAAGAAACCGGACGCGCAGGTAGAGATGGCGGCGAAGGAAGATGTATTGCTTTTTACAAATATAAGGATATACAAAAATTAGAAAAATTTATGCAAGGTAAACCTGTTGCCGAGCAAGAAATTGGAAAACAATTATTACTGGAAACTGTTTCTTATACAGAATCTTCAGTTTGTAGAAGAATACAACTTTTGAATTACTTCGGTGAAGTAATGGAAGAAAATTGTGATAATTGTGATAATTGTATCAATCCTAAAGAATTATTCGAAGGCGAACCATACATTTCTAAGGTTTTAAAAACCATAATTACATTAAATGAAGGATACAAATCTGACCATATTGCAAATGTAATTGCAGGAAGAGTTTCCTCAGAAGTTAAAGCTTATTTTCATAATAAAATAGATGTTTTTGGTTGTGGAAAAGAAGAAGATTATAAATTTTGGCTTGGAGTTATTCGTCATTCTTTAATTTTTCGTCTTTTAAATAAAGGAGTTGAAAATTATGGAATTTTAAATTTAAGTGAGAAAGGGCATAATTATTTAGAACATCCTACTTCAATTTTAATAGCAAAAGACCACGATTATACTAAGGAAGAAGAAGATATAGAAAATTTAAATATCGGAGCAACAAGTACTGTTGACCCAGAATTAGTTTCTTTATTAAAAGATTTACGTAAAAAAATATCTAAAAAAAGAGAGCTACCGCCTTTTGTAATTTTCCAAGACCCATCCATAGAAGATATGGCAATACATTATCCAATTACGATGGAAGAAATGCAAAAAATAATTGGTGTTGGCATTGGTAAAGCCAAAAGATATGGTGAAGAATTTATAAATTTAATAAACAAATATGTAAATGAAAAAGAAATTGAACGTCCACAAGATCTTGTGGTAAAATCCATTGTAAATAAATCTGGTTTAAAAGTTTTTATTATAAAAAGTATAGATAGAAAACTTCCATTTGATTATATTGCTGATATGAAAAAAATGGACATGGATGAACTTTTGACAGAAATAGAGGCGATAATTAATTCCGGAACGAAATTAAATATATCTTATTATGTTGACCAAATCATCGATGCAGAACACCAAGAAGAGATCTTTGAATATTTCGCAGAAGATGCAGAAACAGGTACTCTGGATGAAGCGCTGGAAGAATTTAAAGATGATGATTATTCTGAAGAAGAAATTAGATTAATGAGAATTAAATTTATTTCCGAAATTGGACACTAAAATTTAAAAAAAATTATAAAATGAAAAAAAAAATTTTTCTTATTAAAATTTCATTAATTTTTTCGATATTTACTTTTTCTCAGGATAAAACATCAGAGTTAGATTCATTAGAATATTTGAAAATTTCTGAGATGTCTTTGGATAAGGTTAAAGAATTAACGAGATATATCTCTATTATAGGTGGAAAAACAACCAAAAGAGAGCTAGCAAATCAAATGATAAACGCAGCTGTAGAACTTTTTATTAATGAAGATTGTTTAATGGGAGTTTCATCGCTGAGGAAACCAGATAGTATAATTTATTATCCTATAAGAAAATATTTTAATCGTTTGAAAATGTTAAAATATAATAGAGTAGTAATAAAATCAGCAGAAGTAAAATATGAGAGTAATTTAATAAGAATGCCAGATAATTCTTACGGTGGTGCAGTTGCATTTTTTCAAACTTTTATTGCTTATAATGGAGATGAAATTTCTTACACGGACAAAACAATTAAAGTTTCTGAAATAAAAGTAAAAGCGGAACAACAAATTATTAATGGTGAAAATGTACCTTACTGGGATATTTTTTTAGGAGATATTAGAGTTAAAGAGACAAAATAATTTTTTTAAAAATATAAGTTTATTAATAAACTTATATTTTTAAAAAAATTATTTTTCAAAAAATCGCCAATTATTTATTAATTTTGGTATTTTTAATATTTGTAACAAAACACTAAAATAAAAATAAGATTTTAATTCTTAATTAAAAAATTAATATATCAAAATAATTTTAATAGCCAAATTTTATTTAATTTTTTTATTAAAAATAAAAATTAAAAATTTTTTTATAAAAATAATTAAATATTTTCTATCTTTGTCAAAATTTTAAAATAAAATTAATTTTAATAAAAAATTAAAAAATGGCAGTTTTAGAAAGAATTAGGAAAAAAGGTGGACTTGTTGCAAGTATTGTAGGTTTAGCTTTACTTGCTTTTGTGATGGGCGATTTATTATCTTCGGGAAGTTCTATTTTTAACCCTGATTATTCGCTTGCAAAAATAGACGGCGAAGAAATACCATTTCCTTTGTATCAACAAAAATTAAGTCGTTTGGAAAGTATCGTTAAACAAAATACAAGAAAATCATCCTTAGATGCTTCCACATTAGAAAGTTTAAGAGAACAAGCTTGGAATGAAATTTTGAAAGAAAATATCATGCAAAAGGAATATGACGAACTTGGTTTAGCTGTTAATTCTAATGAACTTTATGATATGGTTCAAGGTGAAGAAATTCATCCGACAGTAGAAAGATTATTTAAAAACCCTGAAACGGGAAAAGCAGATAAAAATGCAATACTTCAATTTTTAAAAAATCTCGATAATTCTAAGGGAACAAGCCAAAAGAATTATTGGTTATTTGTAGAAAGTACATTAATGAAAGATAGAATTCTTGCAAAATATGGAAATCTTATAAAAAAATCGTTTTTTGTTACAAAAAATGAAATGGAAAATGATTTTTTAGAAAAAAATAAAAAAGTAGATTTTAAATATATTGTTCAAAATTTTAAGTCTATTCCAGATAGTACCATAGAAATTACAGAAAATGATATTTCAAATTATTACGAAAAGCATAAAAAAGATTTCGAGCAAAAAGTTTCCAGAGATATTGAATATGTAGCATTTACAGTGAAAGCATCTTCAAAAGATAGGAAAAATGCAAGAAAATGGGTTTTGAATCAAAAAGCCAATTTAAAAAATTCTAAGAAGGATAAACAATATATTTCTTTAAATTCGGACGAAAATTTTGATAAAAAATTTCACAAAAAAGGAGAATTAAATAAAAAAATAGATTCTTTAATGTTTGCGAAAGAAATTGGTTTTGTAACTGACGTTTATCAAGACGGACAAAATTATAAAATATCTAAAATATCTAGTATAAAATTTTTGCCAGACACTGTAAAAGCACGTCATATTTTAATAAAAGTTGACGCTAAAACAGACATTGCAAAAGCAAATTCTATGGCAGATAGTTTGAAAAACTTAATCAAAAAAGGTGCAGATTTCGCAAAATTAGCTAAGAAGTTTTCTGAGGATAAAGGTTCTGGTGCGAAAGGTGGAGATTTAGGTTGGTTCAAAGAAGGTCAGATGGTTAAACCTTTTAATGATGCTTGTTTTGAAGGAAAAAAAGGAGATATAACCATAGTAGAAAGTCAATTTGGTGTGCATTTAATAGAATTGCAAGATAAAGGTGAAGAAGTTAAAAAAGTTCAAATTGCTACTTTAACGAAAAAAATCATGGCAAGTGATGAAACAAGAGAAAATGAATATCAAAAAGCAAGTCGTTTTCAAGGTATGAATCAAGATGTAGAAAGTTTTACAGATGCTGTAAAAAAAGAAAAATTATCTAAACGTATTGCTAATAATATCAAAGAAAATGATAAAAAAATTTCTGGATTAGAATCTCCAAGAGAATTAGTTAGGTGGATTTATAAAGCAGAAATTAATACGGTTTCCACTGTTTTTGAATTTGGAAATAAATTTGTTGTTGCTTTGCTTACTGAAATTAAAGAAGAAGGTTATGCAAATATAGAGCAGGTTAAAAATGAAATAGAATCAAAAGTTAGAAAAGAAAAAAAATCTAAAATTTTAATGGTTAAGGTTAATAAAGAATTAGCAAATGTAAAATCTTTGGAAGAGCTTTCTAAAAAATTAGATACAAAAGTTGAAAGTTCTAAAAATATTTCTTTCTCTTCCAGAAATGCTGGTAAAATGGGTTATGAACCAAAAATCGTTGCATTAGCAACCAATTTGGAAAAGGAAAAATTATCTAAAAGCATAGAAGGAAATAATGGTATTTTTGTAGTTTTTGTTACAAAAATTACAGATGCAAAACTAAAAGAAGATTACAAAGAAGACAAGAAAAAACTTGTCAGAACAAGAACTTCAAGAGTGGATTATCAAATTTATGAAACTTTAAAAGAAAGTGTTGAAATAGAAGATAACAGATCTAAATTTTTCTAAAATAAAAATTTATAAAAAAAATCCAAGATTTTATAATCTTGGATTTTTTTTATGAAAATTTTTTAATTTTTAATTTGAAATAAAAAAACATTAAAATTTTTATCATTTTTGAAAAAATTTTTTTTAATTGAAATTATAAAAACATTAAAATTTTTACGAATTTTGAAAAAAATTTTTTAAATTTCAAAATAAAAAATATTAAAATTTTGACGTTTTTTTGAAAAAAAATTTTTTTTAATTTGAAAATAAAAAAACATTAAAATTTTCACGAATTTGAAAAAAATTTTTTTTAATTTGAAAATAAAAATATTAAAATTTTGACGTTCTTTTGAAAAAAATTTTTTTTAATTTGAAAATAAAAAAACATTAAAATTTTCACGAATTTGAAAAAATTTTTTTTTAATTTGAAATAAAAAATTTTTATAAGATGAAAAAAATATATCCAAGTTTATTTTTTGATAGTAAAGAAACAAAAAATTTACGTCTTGAAATTCAAAAGCCAAAATATAAGGAGGATTTTGTGTCTTTTTATATATTGCGTCCAATATCAATTTATTTTTCTACTTTTTTAGTAAAAAATACGTCAATTACGGCAAATCAAATTACATTTTTTATGGCTTTTTTGAGTTTTGTTTCGCCATTTATTTTGTTGTTTATAAATTCAATATGGAATTTAATTTTTTCGGCAATTATTTTATTCTATTTTATTTATTTTTTAGATGTCATTGACGGAGAAGTTGCACGTTTAAGAAAAAAAACTTCGCAAAAAGGCGAATTTCTTGATTTTTTATTGTGGTTTACTTTGCCACTTTTTTTTCTAATATATATTTATAAAATTTCTATTTTTAGAGGAATTTCACTAATATATTTTATCTTATTTTTAATTACTGCTTTTATAGAGCTTTACGTTGGAATTTCTGATTTCTATAAACTTTTTTCAAAAGATAAGGAAAAAGATAAAAATATAAATCAAGAGATAAAAGACAAGAATTTTTTATTTCATATGATAAAATTTTTGCTTTCAAAAGGTGGTTTTTATTTGATTTTGCCTTTGATTTTTATTTTAGAAAATATATTTAATTTTTACTATTTTATGAAAATATATTTAATTTTTTTATTGATTATTTACAATATTTATTCATTTTTTAAATTTAAAAATGTAATTTCTTATTTAAAATAATTTTAATGAGTTATAATAAAATAGAAAGAAGTATTGCAAGATTTCTTGCAAACTATCCTTTTATAAAAAAAATATCTAAAAAATATTATCAATTATTCCAATATTTTTTAAATAAACCGGAAAAAAAATTTTCTTCGAAATTAAAAATGAAAAAAATAAGTTTTGAGAATGAAGAAAGTTTTTTTGGATATTATGATAAATCTCCGGTAAATTTAGATAGTACTTTTGTTCTTTTTCTAAGTGTTAATTTTTCGACAAAGGAAAAACCAAAAAAAGATAAATCCATAAAAATTTTTTTATATAATTTAAAAGAAGATTTTTTTATAAAAGTTGCTGATGTTTTTTCTTACAATTGGCAGCAGGCTTGTAAATTGCAATGGATAGATAATGAAACTTTTATTTTTAATAATTTTGATAAAAAAAGTTCAAAATATATTTCTTTAATTTATAAAATTAAAAAAAATGAGATTTTTTTAAAAAAAAAATTTTCATTTCCAATTTACGATAGTTTTAAAAATTTTGCTCTAAGTTTAAATTTTAGTTCTTTATTTTTATATGCAAAAGATTATTCTTATAAAAATCTTAATATAAAAAACATTTCTTATAAAAATGACGGAATTTTCAAAATAGATTTTGAGACAGGAAATTATAATTTAATTCTTTCTATGGAAGAAATTATAAAATTTAATTTTAAAAGTTCTTTTGAAAAAGCAAAACATTATGTCAATCACATTATGATAAGTCCAAATGGAGATAAATATATTTTTTTACACAGATGGATAAAAAATGGAATAAAAAAAGACAGATTAATTTTAGGATTTTTAGAAAATAAAGATTTAAAAATTTTGAGTGATAATGAAATGGTAAGTCATTGTTTCTGGAAAAATAATAATGAAATTATTGCTTATTTAAGAAATGATAAAAAAATAGATAATTACTTTATTATAGATCTATTGGAAAATAAAATTAATAAACTTAGTAGGAATAAATTTTTTGAAAATATTGGTGATGGACATCCAAATATTTATAAAAATAAAATGGTTTTTGACACTTATCCGAATAAATCAAGAATGAAAGAGTTATTTATTTACGATTTTGAAAATGACAATGTTGAAAAAATAGCTGAATTTTTTGAAAGTTTAGAATTTTATGAAGAAACAAGATGCGATTTACATCCTCGTTTTAGTTATGATGGAAAATATATTTTTATAGACAGTGTACACAGCGGAAAACGAAATTTATATATTTTAGAAAGATTTTAAATTTAAAAAAAATTTTTTTCAAAAAATGCCAAAATTTTATGATTTTTTAATTTCAAAATAAAAAAAATTTTTTTTTCAAAAATCGTCCAAAATTTTAATATTTTTTAATTTTGAAATTAAAAAAAATTTTTTTTAAAAATCGTCCAAAATTTTAATATTTTTTAATTTTGAAATTAAAAAAAATTTTTTTCAAAAATCGTCCAAAATTTCAACATTTTTTAATTTTATTTAAAAAAATGAAACAATAAAGATAAATAAAAAAATTCTTACATATTTAAATTTTTAT
>JAOZVH010000089.1 GCA_029938235.1 Bacteroidales bacterium | reverse complement strand
TAAAATCTAAAATAAAAAAAATTTTTTTCAAATTCGTCCAAAATTTTAATATTTTATTAAAAAAAAATTTTTTTCAAAAAAACGACCAAAATTTTAATATTTTTCAATCTCAAAAAAAAATTTGGTTATCTAACCTTTTTGTGAAATGTAATATTTTTTTTATCAAAAATAAAAATAAAATGCTTCATCGTCCACGATGATTTCGTTGCATACACTATAAGTTATTGATTATTAACGTTTTAATAAAAATTTGAAATGAAAATTTTTAAAAAATATTTTGAAAAAAACACAAATTTTTCACAATTTTATTGTGAAAAAAATTCTCACCACAAAAAGGTTCGATAGCCAAAAATTTTTCAAAAAACGTCCAAAATTTTAATAATTTTTAATTTCAAATTAAAAAATTTTTTTCAAAAAACGTCCAAAATTTTAATGTTTTTATTTTGAAATTAAAAAAAAATTTTTTTCAAAAAACGTCCAAAATTTTAATGTTTTTTAAATTAAATTTAAAAAATTTTTTTTTCAAAAAATGCCGTTTTTTTTTTATTTTTAAATTTTTAATAAAATATAGTTTAGTGAATAAAAAATTCCGTATTTTTTACGGAATTTTTTTCATAAATTTTTCAATATCAAGCATTAATATGCTTTTTCAAAAATTCAATTTCTGATTTTTTTAATTTATATAAATTATAAACCATTTTATCAATTTCTTCATTCAAATTAGAAATTTCATTTTCCAAATTAATAATTTTATTAGAAGTTTTTAAAAAATAAGTTCTCCATTCTTTATTTTCTTTTCCAATGGAAAATTTAATTTTTTGTTTTTTTAATTGCTCTTTCAATTGAGAAAAATTTAATTTCCAAAAATTCCTTAAATTTTTTCCAATTTTCAAGAAAATATTTTTTTCCTCTTTTAATGTTTCCAAAAAATCATTAATTTCTTCATTTTTTTCTTTATTTAAAGAAATCATTAATTCCGATTTGAAAATAAATTGTTTTTGTTTTTCTAAGGAAAGTTTTTCTATTGGAATATTACGCACATCATTAACCAAAATTTTAGGAAATAATCCCTTTTTAGCTTTAGGTGAAGTATGATAATGATACCAACCAATTAGTTTCGAATTTAAAATACTTAAAATATATTTTAAAGAATAATTTTCATCTCTACTTATAATATTTATAATTGATGATGAATTACAAATCTTTTTATCAAAAAAACAACAATTTAATGTTTTCTCTGCAATTTCTCTAATTAATATACGCGGACGTGTAAAAAATTTAATATCAACATAACTTGCAACATGTTTTCCATAATTTACAAAAAGTTGATTTTCCGTATAGAAATATTTATTGACATTTTTTCCTTTGATTTCTTGTAAATAATTAATTTCTTTTTTTTCTGAATGCCACAATCTTTTATCTACAATTTCATTTCCTTTTTTTACACCAAATTTTTTAATTAAATCTCTTCTGCGATAAGGTATATATCCTTGCGAAACTTCACAAAGATCATTAATAATAAATTTACTTTTTCTTATTTTAAGAATTATTTTTGCCATTTTTTCAGACATTGTAAATAAAGTTAGCCAATTTTTAATTTCTTTTTCTAAGAAAGTTTTATCAAGATATTTATCTGTATTGATTTTATTTTCCTTTTCAGAATAAATAGAAAATTTTGTAGATTTTTTATTTTGTTTATTTTCTATGCTAATTATACAATTTCTAACATTTGCATCATCAAAAACATCTAATTTAGACAGATCAACTAATGTGGAAATTGTGAAATTATCTAAAATATTTTGTCTATAATTTTTAGCAAAATGATTAGATAAAAAAGTATTAGGAATAATAAAAGATAAAATAGCATCTTTATTTAAAATATTCAAAGACCTGGTGATAAAATAATAATAAATTTCATAATCAGGAACTAAATTATCAAAAATATTTAAATATTTTTTTTCCTCTTTTTTGAAATTTACACCATAAGGAGGATTTCCAAGAATAATATCAAAACCGCCATTTTTCATTACTTCAGGAAATTCATCATTCCAATCAAATGCTTTTTCGCCAGCAATTTTTTTTGTTTCAATCAAAGAATTTCCACATTTAATATTATTCAAAATTGCTAATGAATCATATTTATTTGCCGTTTTCAACCATAAACCAAGTTTAGTAATTTCTACACTTTCGGTGTTTAAATCAACAGCAAAAAGATTATTTTGTAAAATAAACTTTTTTATTTTCCACTCTTGTAAATCTTCTAATAAATCATTTATTTCGGAAAATATTTTTTTATTTTCCTTACTATTTTTCAATAAATTTTTTGTTTTTTTCAAAAACTCAATTATTAATTTCCATTCTTTCAAAAGAAAATCAAAAGTTTGTGTAAGAAAAGCTCCGGAGCCAGAAGCAGGGTCCAAAATTGTAATTTTACTGAGGAAAAATTTATATTTTAATAATAATTGAAATTGATTTTTTAACTCTTCGTCAAAAAATTCATTTCTTTTGTCAATGCCAATATTTTTCTTTTTTTCTTCGAGAAAATTCCCAATGGTATTTTCCACCATATATCTTGTAATATATTCAGGCGTGTAAAAAATACCATATTTTTTCCTCTCTGTATTTTCCTTAGAAATTTTTTTTTGAAAAACTTCTTCTATATTTTCCCCTAATTCCTCAAAACGATTTTCATTAATTTCATCTTTTAGTTTTTCAATGTCAGAAATAGAATGTTCAAAAATATGTCCTAAAATATTGACACTCATATCACTTTCGAAATCATAATTATAAAGTCCGAATAATTTTGATAAAAAATAATCTTTGATTATCAAATTATTTAATTCCGGAATATTTCTAAATAAACCACCGTTAAACTCTTGCAATCTCGGCGACATTCCTTTATTCATTGCTTTGAATAATTTTTGTAATTGTCGCCAAAGTTCTTTATTATCGTTTTCCCAAATTTCTTTCGTAATTTCTTCTAATTTCGGAAGAATATTATACGGAACTAAATCAAAATCTTTTATTACACTAATAAAAACTATTCTGTCCATTAAAATTTGCGTGTATTCAAGCAATTTTAAATGCGGAATATTTTTATTTTCCTTTATCAAATGTTGTAAAAAAATTTCCCTTAGAACTTTATAATGAGAATAAAATTCCTTAGAAATATTTTCTTCCAATTCAAGACGATTTTCTAAATAAATTTCAATTACAGAATTTTGTTTTTCTAGGAAAAGTTGCTCGTAAGATAATAAATAATAAAATCGTTTAAATTCTTCTTCTTTATGAAGTTCTAAAATGTCAAAAGACTCATATTTATTAATATCATTTTTTTGATATAATCTGATTTCCAGAAAGTTAGAAACAATTACCCATTTACATTTTTCGCCTGTTTTACTTGCATACATAAATGCTTGTTCTATTGGACTACCTTTGAAATCTTTGCGATTTTGTTTTTTATCTAGAATCGTTTTTGCATTTTTCAATTCAATAACCGTACGAACATCAGAAATAATTTTTTCATTATCCATTTTAAAAAATCCAAGTGCACCGTCAGATTTTGTAGCATCAAAATTTGTTTTTGTTTCTATGCTTAAATTCCATTTTTCAGAATTTTTATAATTATATGATAAAATCTCGCCGAAAAAAGTATGTAAAAAAAGTGTTTGTAACTCTTCTTCCTTTTGAAAAAGAATTTTTTTAGATTTAATATTTTCCTGCCAATTTTTTATCAAAAAAATTTTTTCAGATTTGTTTTTTATTTTTCTTAAAGTGAAATTTTTTACTTTTTTTTTAATCTCTTTTCGAGAAAATATGGTTTTATGTTTCATATTATTTTTTTATAAAAAAAAATTTTTCAAAAATTCAGTAAAATTTTAATATTTTTAAAAATTAAATTAAAAAAATTTTTTTCAAAAATCATCCAAAATTTTAATATTTTTAAAAATTAAATTAAAAAAAATTTTTTCAAAAATCGTAAAAATTTTAATGTTTTTTTTGAAATTATAAAAAAAAAAATTTTTTCAAAAAAATGCCGATTTTTTATGATTTATTTTTTAATAAAATACGGATTTTTTAATTTTTTTTTAATTTGAAAAATTTTTTTTCAAAAAAATGCCGATTTTTTATGAATTTTGAAATTAAAAAAAAATAATAAAAATGCCGATTTTTTAATTTTGAAATGAAAAAATTTTTCCAAAATTGGCGTTTTTTTTTAATGATTTAAAATAAAAAAATTTAATATTTTTATAAAAAAATATATATTATGAATGAAAATTTTATGAGTTTAGCAGTAAAATTATCTATGGAAAATATAGAAAAAGGTGGTGGACCTTTTGGGGCGGTCATAGTAAAAAATGGAGAAATCATAGCAGAGGCGACAAATACGGTTACCATAGATAATGACCCAACTGCACACGCCGAAATAAATGTTATAAAAAAAGCGTGTAAGAAATTAAATACTTTTAATTTAAAAAATTGCGAATTATATACTTCTTGCGAACCTTGTCCCATGTGCATGGGAGCGATTTTTTGGTCTCGTTTAGATAAAGTTTATTACGCAAATACAAAAAATGATGCTAAAAATATTGATTTCGATGATTCTTTTATTTATGAACAAATAGAAATTGATAATGATAAAAAAGAAATTCCTTTCATCAAAATGAATAACTCAGAAGCAATTAAAGCTTTTGAAAAATGGGATTTTTTAAAGGATAAAATAAAATATTAAATATAATTTTTATTTAAAAAATAAATTTTTATTTTTACAAAAATTTTCAAAAAATGAGACCGAATTTCAAAAATATTGATTTTGATAAAAATATTTTTAATGAAAAAAATAAAAAAGAAATAAAATCAGAATCAAAAAATTGGCTTACTGCAGAACAAATTTTTGTGAAACCAATTTACACAAAAGAAGATCTGCGAGGAATTGAGCATTTGAATTATGCTGCTGGTATTCCGCCATATTTACGAGGTCCTTATTCAGCAATGTTTGCTATGCGTCCATGGACTATACGTCAATATGCTGGATTTTCTACAGCCGAAGAGTCTAATGCTTTTTACCGTAGAAATTTAGCATCTGGACAAAAAGGTTTATCTGTTGCTTTTGACCTTGCAACACATAGAGGTTATGATTCTAATCATAAAAGAGTAGAAGGTGATGTGGGAAAAGCCGGAGTTGCCATAGATTCTATTTTAGATATGAAAATCTTATTTGACCAAATTCCTCTGGATAAAATGTCTGTTTCTATGACTATGAACGGTGCTGTTTTACCAATAATGGCGTTTTATATAGTTGCCGGAGAAGAGCAAGGTGTTCCGTTAGAAAAAATGGCAGGAACTATTCAAAATGATATTTTGAAAGAATTTATGGTAAGAAATACTTACATTTATCCGCCGAAAGATTCTATGCGAATAATTGCAGATATTTTTAAATTTACGTCAGAAAAAATGCCAAAATTTAATTCTATATCTATTTCTGGTTATCATATGCAAGAAGCCGGAGCAACAGCAGATTTAGAATTAGCTTATACTCTTGCCGACGGTTTAGAATATTTGCGTGCAGGAATAAATGCTGGTATGGATATAGATTCTTTTGCTCCACGTTTGTCTTTTTTCTGGGCTATCGGAATGAATCATTTTATGGAAATAGCAAAAATGCGTGCTGCTCGTATGCTTTGGGCAAAAATAGTAAAACAATTTAATCCAAAAAATCCAAAATCTCTTGCACTTCGCACACATTCGCAAACTTCTGGATGGAGTTTAACGGAGCAAGATCCATATAATAATATTTCTCGCACTTGTGTAGAAGCGATGGCGGCTGTATTAGGACATACACAATCTTTGCATACAAATGCCCTAGATGAAGCAATTGCTCTTCCGACAGATTTTTCTGCTCGCATTGCTCGTAATACACAAATTTATATTCAACAGGAAACAGAAGTTTGTCGTTCTGTGGATCCTTGGGCAGGTTCTTATTATGTGGAAAAATTAACTAAGGATATTGCTGATAAAGCTTGGGAATTAATTCAAGAAGTTGAAGAACTCGGAGGTATGGCAAAAGCAATAGAAACCGGAGTTCCAAAAATGAGAATAGAAGAGGCATCAGCAAGAAAACAAGCACGAATAGATTCTAAAAAAGATACTATAGTTGGAGTTAATAAATATAAATTGGAAAAAGAAGAACCAATAGATATTTTAGAAGTGGATAATACTGTTGTTAGAGAGTCGCAAATTAAACGTTTGCAAAAATTGAAAAGAGAAAGAAATGAAGAAGATGTAAAAAAATCCTTAGAAAAAATTACCGAATCTATGAAAAATGGAAATGGAAATTTATTAGAATTATCTGTTGATGCAGCACGTAAAAGAGCAAGTCTCGGAGAAATTTCTGATGCCATAGAAAAAGTTAGTGGACGTTATAATGCTGTTATTCGTTCTATTTCTGGTGTTTATTCTAAGGAATCATCTGGCGGTGAAGATTTTGAAAAAGCACAAGAATTAGCAAATAAATTCGCAGAAACAGAAGGTCGTCGTCCAAGAATTATGGTAGTAAAAATGGGACAAGACGGACATGACAGAGGAGCAAAAGTTGTTTCGACAGCTTATGCTGACATAGGTTTTGATGTAGATATTGGACCATTATTTCAAACTCCGGAAGAAGCAGCAAAACAAGCAGTAGAAAATGATGTTCATATTTTAGGCGTTTCAAGTTTAGCAGCAGGACACAAAACTCTCGTTCCACAAGTTATAGGAGAGTTGAAAAAATTAGATAGAGAAGATATTATGGTAATTGTTGGTGGAGTGATTCCGCAGCAAGATTATCAATATTTGTATGATGCCGGAGTAATGGGAATTTTTGGACCAGGTACTTCCGTTTCAGTAGCAGCACAAGATATTTTAGAAATTCTTTTGTCTTAAAATAATTTTAATAAATTCCAATTTTTAAAAATTGGAATTTATTAAAATTTTGGGCATTTTTTGAAAAAAATTTTTTTATTTTGAAATTAAAAAATGTTAAAATTTTGGACGAATTTTGAAAAAATTTTTTTTTAATTTTAATTAAAAAATATTAAAATTTTGAACGAATTATGAAAAAAATATTTTCCGTTAAAAATGTTGAAATTTTGGGCGTTTTTTTGAAAAACTTTTTTAACATTGTTTTTTTTTAATATTAAAATTTTGGCATTTTTTTGAAAAATTTTCCTCATTCACATTAAAAAATTCCGTTTTGAATAAAAAATTTAAAGCTTGCAAATTTATATAAATTTGTTTTAATTCCGTAATTTTCAAACAGTTATAACTTTCTGATTCGTGGTATTTATATTTACCATCATTAATTTTTTCAAGTATCACAAAATTCCATAATTTCCCTATATTATATATAGACATCATTTTTTTTATTTACTAATTTCCATCGCTAAAGTCATTTGAGAGATTAATTGTGATAGCGGGTCTGAATTTGTGATTTGTTTTTTAAATTCTTGTAAAAAGAAAAAAGGTTTTTCTGGCTCACGAGTTCCACTGGCAATCATAAAATCAGGTTTTCCTTTTAATATTTTACCGTTTACAATTCCATAAATTTCTGGAGAAACCATTCTCTAAAATTATCTCCATAAAAATACACTCTATTTAAATTGGGCTTATAAAATGTAATTGCAATTGAAATTCTGTATAAAAACCCAGATTATATCTGTTTGCTTTAATTAATAAAGCCAAAAATTCTTCATCTGATTTATCAATTTCATATTTAAAATTAAACCATTTTTCAAAAATATCTTGATTTCTTACATTTCAAAATCAGCTATTTTTTTCAAAATTTTATAATTAATTTCAGAAAAATTATATATTTTATTTTCCATAATTTTTTATTATTAATTTTTTTTCAATTTAAAAAAAAATTAATTAAAATTATTAAAAAATTGTTTTTTTTGAATTTTTAATTAAAAATTTGTCGTTTTTTTTATTAAATTATAAAAACATTAAAATTTTGGACGAATTATGAAAAAAATATTTTTTAATTTTAAAATTAAAAAATATTAAAATTTTGGACGAATTTTGAAAAATTTTTTTTATTTAATTTTAAAAAATTATTAAAATTTTTTAATGATTTTTAAATTTCATAAAAAAATTTAAATTATAAATAATATGGCGTTTTTTTTTAATTTTTAATTTTTTTATGAAAATTTATTATTTTTGTAATATCAATTTTTTATGAAAATTGATATTTTTTTAATTTTAATTATGAAACATAGAGGAAGAATACAAGCACAAGGTGAAAATATTGAAGAATCAGAATCTTGGTCTCAAAATAAGTCGCAACGAAAGAGGATGGTTTTGAGATGATTGATAATTTGAAGAATAAAATTCCTAAAAAAGCAAGTGAAATAAGAGAAAAATCTTTTTCTAAAGCAGAAAAATTTATAAAACAAGGACCACACGAAGTTATAAGTTCTCCAATTGTTCGTTCTTTTAAGGTAAAAAAAACAAAGAAAGAACGTGTGGATATAGAAATTCAAAAAGGAAAAGCATTTATTTAAAAATAAAAATTATGATTACACATTTATACAAAACATTTTTAGAAAATGAAAAAGTTTATAAAGAAAATATTGATTTTTGGAAGAAAATCATTGATAAATTATTATCAATTGAAAATATAAGTTTCCATAATTATATAGCACAAGAAAAAAAAGATGGAAGTTTATATTTAGATGGAAATCCAATTTATAATTTTAAAATTGGTAATTCAAATAGAGCAGTTAGAATAATACAAGAAGAAATAGAAACTGATGAAGTTGAATTTTCAGCTTGGTTAGATAGCTTAGAAATAAATGAAAAATCTAATATAGATGAATTAGTTATTTCTTTGGAATTGTCAAAAGAAACTGTATTATTTTCTATAGAATTAATAAATGCTTGGATAATTAATAAGTTTTCCAAACAAAAAATGGAAAAATTTATTGATAAAAAATTTTTAAATAAAACAATTTATAAAAAATAAAATTATGAATATTTTAAAAAAGTTTCTTATTTTCTTTTTGTTTTTTTCTGTTTTTATTAATACCATATGCGTCATCGTCCACGATGACACGGTATATGAACCAAATCATCGTGGACGATGACGCATATGGGTTTTAATTTAGATTTAATCTGTAATTAATACAATTTCTATTTCATTTAATAATTTTAATTTTTTGTCATTCGTCAAGAATTTATTACATTTATGATGTATTGCTTTGCAAGTTGTAGAGCATCTGGTGTTTTTAGAAATTTATATTTTGCTCTCAAATCAGATGCAATATCACTAATTTCTAGGTTGATAATTTTCATATCGCATTCGAGCATTCTTAAAAAATCTTTAAAATCACTTATTGCAAATAAATTATTGGTTTTTTTAGGTTTTACACAAAATTCAGAATATGTAATAACGCTAGTAATAAATGTAGAATTATCGCCAAAATTTTTAATTGCATTTTCAGAATAATTTGAAAAAATATTATTAAACTCTAGCAAATAAATAAATGGTGCTGTATCAATAAATACTTTATTAAAATTCTCTTTCATCATTTCTTAAATTATTAACATAAATTTGTGCATCTTCATCAGCCCATACACTCTTTATTTTCCCCTTATATTTCTTAAGAATTTTACTTATATCTTTTTTACTTCCATCTTCTCCAATATCTAAGTTATTGAATAATTGTAAGAAATTATTTCTTTTATTCTTTTCAAGTAATGAAAATAAAACATAATAAGCAAGTTTTTGCTGTTCTTCTTTCCTAAGAGTTTTTGTTTGTTTTACAATTTCTTGATATGTCATTTTTTATTTTTTTTTAATATTATTACAAATAAAAATAAAATATTTTAATAAAAAAAAATTTTTCAAAAAAAATAAAATTTTTTAATGATTTTTCAATTTCATAAAAAAAATTTAATTTGTAAAAAAAATAAAATTATGAATATTTTAAAAAAGTTTCTTATTTTCTTTTTGTTTTTTTCTGTTTTTATTAATTCTTGTAAAAAAGAAGCGGAAAATACAGAACCACAAAAAGAAACAAATAAAACTCCAGATACCGAAGGAAATTTGGTAATTGTAAATCAGATAAACAGCGATTTAACATTATATCGTGGTGGTGAAATTCTTAAAGTCATTCCTGCAAATACTGATGAATTTCTTGTGAATATTGAAAACGATGGAAATGCCGTTTCTTTGGAAATAAAGAAAAATGACGCAATTTTTCGCCGTTGGGATGTGGTTTTATCTTTGGGAACATTGGAGAATGAAAGAGCAACATGGGTAATTAAAGATGGAACAACCGGAACAGATGCAGGAACAATTAATTTTTCTTATCCGACAGAAACAAATTCTGGTTTAAGTTCTATTTATTCGGTTGATGTGTTTTTGAATAATAAAAATGGAGCAAAAATAACATCATTATCGCCAGGAATTCAAAACAAAAAAATTGGGATTGGCTATGCACTTCATACCATTTATTATAGATATTGGTATTCTGACCCAAACGGCACTGCAGGAAGTCAAGAGATAGATTGGATAGAAACAAATGAAGATGGAAATAATATAAGAATTTTAATAAATTCTGAACACAAAGAAAGAGATGTAGAAATTCCTGTATTTACAGATAGTAATGTAGGACGTTGGGCAAAAATTAAAATACGAAATAATTATAATGATTATTTACAAATTTATGCCAACGGTAAATTAATTGGTGAACTCTTAGAAATTAATACTAATGCTTCATCTGTAATTGAACCTGATGGACAATATTATGATTTTTATATTCCGCAAGGAAGTTATACATTAGAAGCAAAAAACCCAACAAGTAATGAAATTATTTTTCTATTTGAAAATTTTTATCTTTCAGAATTATATGAAAGCAAATGGAGATTAGACCAAAGTGTAACATACAAAACCATAGAAATTACAAATAACACAAATAAAGATTTATCTTTTCATAATAAAGAAAATAATGAATATTTATCTTTTTTGCTCACTTCCGGAGAAAGTGGAACTTTAAAATTCCTTGAAAATATTAATTCTTTAAATGCTATTTCTTTTGATAAGTTATCAAATGCTTTTACAAATGATGTAACATCACAATGGATAATTAATGAATTATCAGAAAATCCTATTTTTAATTTTGATTTTGAAATGGTTTATGTAGCAGGCGGAACATTCCAAATGGGAAGTAATGACAGCGAAGCAGATGGTGATGAAACACCAGTTCACACGGTAACATTAAATGATTTTTATATAGGAAAATATGAAGTTACTCAGAAAGAATGGAGAGATATTATGGGTAATAATCCATCTTATTTTACAGGTGATAATCTTCCAGTTACAAATGTAAGTTGGAATGATATACAAGAATTTTTAATAAAATTGAATGAAGAAACAGGAATGACTTTTAAATTACCAACAGAAGCAGAATGGGAATATGCTGCGAGAGGTGGAAATCTTAGCGAAAATTATAAATATTCCGGAAGTAATAATATTGACGAAGTAGCTTGGTATGGTAGTAATTCTAATTCACAAACACATAATGTAGGAACAAAAACACCTAATGAATTAGGAATTTATGATATGAGTGGTAATGTTTGGGAATGGTGCTCTGATTGGTATGGTTCTAATTACTATAGCAACAGTCCTACGGAAAACCCTACAGGTACTACATCTGGTTCGCGCCGTGTTTTGCGTGGTGGAAGTTGGCTCAGCCACGCTGGGAATTGTCGTCCAGCGGATCGCGGCAGCAGCACGCCTGACAGCAGCGACGATGGCATGGGCTTTCGTTTTGCTTTCGTCCCGTAGTTTTGAGGGGGTCTCCTATCCATAATATAGCAGATAAAAATTTTTTATACACATTTTTGTACGCATACAAGGGACGCCGTATGCATACAAAAATGTGTATAAAAAATTTTTATTTGTGAATAGAGGTTTTGTAGAAATATTGGAGGTTCGAAACATTTGTGTTAAAAAAAACACCAATTTGTTTTTTTAAAAATCTTAAAATTTTGGACGTTTTTTGAAAAAAAATTTTTTTTAACATTGGAGTTTCTTTTTTTAACACCAATGTTTCGACATCAAACATTGGTGTTAAAAAAAAACACCAATTTGTTTTTTAAAAATCTTAAAATTTTGGACGTTTTTTGAAAAAAATTTTTTTTA
>JAOZVH010000289.1 GCA_029938235.1 Bacteroidales bacterium | reverse complement strand
TTTTGAAATTAAAAAATATTAAAATTTTGGCGTTTTTTGAAAAAATTTTTTTTTAATTCAAAATTAAAAACATTAAAATTTTGGGCGAATTTGAAAAAATTTTTTTTTAATTGAAATTTAAAAATATTAAAATTTTCACGAATTTGAAAAAAATTTTTTTTAATTGAAATTAAAATTGTTAAAATTTTGGCGTTTTTTTGAAAAAATTTTTTTTAATAAATTTTATTAAAATTTCGGCGTTTTTTTGAAAAAATTTTTTTTAATTACAAAAAATTAAAAATTATGTCAAAAAAAGAAATCAACGAATATTATAAAAATCTTGAAAAAGCTAAACGTTTCGGCGGAACGAAAAATGAAATTTCAATAAAAAGACCATTTATTAATTTATTGGAAAATTATTTTAATACAAAAAATCTTTATCCCGTGGACGAATTATCTTTGAAAAATTCCAACAAAAGACCCGACGGAACTATACGAGATATAAACCAAATTGACTGGGGACACTGGGAAAATAAGGATGAAAATGATAATTTAGAAAATGAAATCGAAGAAAAATTTAAAATCGGTTACCCAAAATTTAATATAATTTTTGAAAATACCATCGACATTATTTTGTATCAAAATGGAAAAAAAGTAATGTTTGGAAAAATGAAAGATGCTAATTTTCTTGATGAAATTCTTACACAATTTGTGAATTTTGTAATTCCAGAAGTGCATGAATTTCAAAATGCCATAGAAAATTTTAAAAATGACATTCCAGAAATTGTTTTGATTTTGCGAGATATGATCTCGCTTCAAGCGAAAAAAAATGTGGAATTTCAAGCTGCCAGAAATAAATTCTTGAAAATTTGCAAAGAAAATATTAATCCAGAAATTACAATTATTGAAATTAGAGAAATGTTGATCCAACATATTCTTACACATGAAATTTTTGCCACAATTTTTAATGAAGCTGATTTTCATAGAGAAAATAATATTGCAAAAGAACTTCAAAAAGTTGTTGACACATTTTTCATTAAAGAAATTAGAAGAAATACACTTTCAAGAATAGACAGTTATTATAAAGTCATAAAAAGAAAAGCAAGTAATATTAATAATAATTATGAAAAGCAAAAGTTTTTAAAAATAATCTACGAGAATTTTTATAGGGCTTACAATCCAAAATCTGCTGATAAGTTGGGAATAATTTATACGCCAAACGAGATTGTAAAATTTATGGTGGAAAGTACAGATATTTTATTGGACCAGCATTTTGAAAAAAATATTCATGATAAAAATGTTGAAATTTTAGATCCAGCCACCGGAACCGGAACTTTCATAAGCGAAATTATTGATTATATTCCATCACATTATTTTGAATATAAATATAAAAATGAAATTCATTGCAATGAAATTTCCATTTTACCATATTATATTGCAAATTTGAATATTGAATTTTCCTATCAAGAAAAGATGGGAAATTTTGTAAATTATGAAAATATTTCTTGGATGGACACTCTGGACAATATAGATTTTTTCTATGAAAATAAACAATTGGACTTTTTCGAAGAAAATCTTTTACGCATAAAAAATCAAAATAAAAAGAAAATTTCTGTGATAATTGGCAATCCTCCGTACAACGCAAATCAGCAAAATGAAAATGATAATAATCAAAATAAAAGATATAAAAGAATTGACGAACGAATAAAAGAAACTTATGTAAAAAAAAGCACCGCACAAAAAACAAAAGTTTATGATATGTATTCTCGTTTTTATCGCTGGGCATCGGACAGAATTCATGACGATGGAATAATTGCATTTGTTACAAATCGCAGTTTTATTGATAAAAAAACTTTCGACGGTTTTAGAAAATCTTTAAAAGAAGAATTTAATTATATTTATATTGTTGATTTACATGGAGATATAAGAGCAAACCCAAAAATGTCTAAATCAAATGTTTTTAATATTTTAACCGGAGTTGCCATTTTATTTCTTATAAAAAAGAAAAATACAAATAAAAATGTTATAAAATATTTTTCTCTAAAATTGAAAAATAAATATGAAAAATTTGAATTTTTAAATTCAAATAAAATTTTAAATATTCCTTTCGAAAGAATAGTTCCGGATAAGAATGGAAATTGGATAAATATTATAGAAAATGATTTCGAAAAACACATTCCAATTTGCAATAAAAAAACCAAATTATCAAAAAATAAAAATGATGAAAATGCAATTTTTAAATTATATTCTAACGGTGTTGTAACAGCACGAGATGAATGGGTTTATGATTTTGATAAAAAAAATCTTAAAAAGAAAATTAAATTTTTTATTAAAGAATATAAATCAGAAATAAATAGATGGCATAAATCTGATAAAAAAGAAAAATTTGATAATTTTTTACATAAAAGAAATTTAATTAAATGGAGTTCAACATTAAAAATTTATTTAAAATCAAAAAAAAGAACAAAATTTGATAAGAATTTAATAATAAAAAGTTTATATCGCCCCTTTATAAAAAAATATTTTTATGCAGAAAAATTATTTAGTGATAGATTAACGAAAAATCATTATAATTTTTTTGGGGAAAATTTAATTTCAGAAAACAAAATAATTGCATTTTCTGGACCAACATCTTTGCAAAATTTCAATATTTTTTCTGTTAATTGTTTAGTTGATTTAGGTTTTTTTACTCCAACACAAAATTTACCATTTTATATTTATGATGAAAATGGTAAAAAAACCGAAAATATTACAAATTTTGCATTGGAAAAATTTAAGAATTTTTATAAAAAAAATGCCATAAATAAAGAAAAAATTTTTTCTTATGTTTATGGAGTTTTGCATAATCCAGCCTATCGCAAGAAATATGAAATCAATTTAAAACGAGATTTTCCTCGCATTCCATTTTATAATAATTTTGAAAAATGGGTGAAATTTGGCGAAGAACTTATGAATTTACATTTAAATTTTGAAAATGCAAAACCCTATAATTTAGAAATTGAAAATAAAAATTTGCAAAATTTTCCTAATGTAAAATTGTGTTTTAATAAAAATAAAGATGAAATTTTCATAGACGAAAATACGAGATTAAAAAATATTCCAAAAATTGCTTTGGAATACAAATTGGGAAATCGTTCAGCTTTGGAATGGATTTTGGACCAATATAAAGAGAAAAAGCCCCGTGATAAAACCATTTTTGAAAAATTTAATAATTATAAATTTTCTGATTATAAAACGGAGGTCATAGATTTATTAAAAAGAGTTTGCACAATTTCTGTCGAAACTATGAAAATTGTTAATCAAATGAAAAATTTATAAAATTTTATTTAAATAAATTATTAAAATTTTTCGTTTTTTGAAAAAAATTTTTTTTAATAAATTATTAAAATTTCGGCGTTTTTTGGAAAAAATTTTTTTTTAATAAATTATTAAAATTTTTCGTTTTTTGAAAAAAATTTTTTTGAAATTAAAAAAGATTAAAATTTTGGACGTTTTTTTGAAAAAAAATTTTTTTATTTTGAAATTAAAAAATATTAAAATTTTGGGCAAATTATG
>JAOZVH010000288.1 GCA_029938235.1 Bacteroidales bacterium | reverse complement strand
TTTTTTTCAAAAATCGCCCAAAATTTTAATATTTTTCGTCATTTTTATTTAAATAAAAAAAATTCATTACAAGCATTTTATTTATTATATTTTTTGAAAAAAATAGTTAACTTTGCAAAAATTTAAAAAAATGTTTTTAAGAAAGGTTGTTATTGAAAATTTTAAAGTTTTAAAAGATATAAACTTTAGTTTTGAGAGAAATTTGAATTATAAAACTTATCCAATCGCAAGTATAAATGGAGCTGGGAAAAGTACACTTTTGCAATTTATTTTTACTTTTTTGCATTGTTCTTTTCATAAAGAACGTTTTCAATATATTAATAATTTAATGGAGAATATCAAAGAACCTAATGAAAATGAAATTTATAAAATTTCTGAATTTGAAGTGGAACACGAAAACAAAATTATTAATTTAGAATTTTATTATTGTAATAATAAATATAAAAACCTAAATTTTGACTCTATTATCGATTTAAAAGAATTAAAAGAAAAAAAAACTCAAAATAAAAATTTTATTAAAGATATTTCTAATTTGAATAGATTAGAAATGGATATTGAAGAAGGAGTTATTTCAAATGCTTTAATAAAACGAAAATTGGATCGTTTTATTGGATATTCAGGAGATTTTCGAACAGAAAATATATTGTATATGTATCGTAAAGCCAGAGATAATAAATCTTATTTAGAAATTTTAAGTTTGATAAAAAATAGATTTGAAGAGCAAATTATTTCAAACAATGAATTAAATTTTTTAATTATAGAAGCAGAAACAGAAAAGAAAAAATTATTAGAAACTTTAAAAAAAGATGGTTTAAAATATAGATTTCATTTTGAAAAAAATCAAAAAATTTTATTGTACAAATCAGATGTAAATGAAAATTTATTAAAAGAAATATCTGACAGAGTTTTTTTAGCAACACCAAGCACACAAATTTTTCATTTTTTAAAAAATGAAGAATTAGATGTTTTATTTACAAAAGATGAATATTCCTACAGTCGTTATGAAAATATTATCAATGAAAATAAAGACAATTTAAAAGGACTTTTTACTTATGAATTTTCTGTGATAAATTTAATACTTGATGCTTTTAAAAAAGCAAGAGATAAAGATTTAGAAACATTTATAGAAACTGGAGATTATGGTGAAGAAATAAAAAAGACAAATGAAGAACTAAGTAATTTATTAAAAGGGAAAAAAATTTCTATAGATAAAAAGATTTCAAATGTTACAATTAAATTGAAAGGCACTGATAATATTTTAACACAAAAAGATTTAAGTCATGGAGAATTAAGAAAATTAAGTCTTTACATTTGGCTGAAATCTAAGACATTAAATAATTCAATTATTTTAATGGACGAAGTTGGTACAGGACTTCATCCAGCTTGGCAATTTGAAATTAGTGATGAATTACAAAAATGGAGACCAGATAATCAATATATATTGGCTACTCATTCTCCACAAATTATTAGTAAAGCTCATTATAAAAATATCGTGATTTTAAATCAATCAGAAAATTCTGAAAATCATACAACTTCTAAGCAATTTGATAAAACTCCATTGGAAAGAGATTTAAATACAATTCTTAAAACCATAATGGGAAGTGAATACATACCAAAAGAAATAAAAGATTTACGAGATAAATACCGTGTTTTCCTAGATAAAAAAGAACACGAATCGAAAGAAGCAAAAAAAATTAAAGAAGAAATTTTAGAACATGAAAGTGAAAATTCTTTGTTTTTTCAAGAAATTAAATTTGATTTAGAGTTAATGTAATGAAATATATAAAGAAAAAAAAAGCACCTCAATTTTTTATTGAAGATACAAAAAATTTAAAAATTTGGAAAAAATATAATTCTAAAAAGAAAAGAAAATTAAAAGAATATATTTTAGAAAATGAACAATTTTATTTATTGCATATTGTGAGATAAAGATTAAATTAGATTCATCTCATGTAGAGCATATTAAACCAAAAAAGGAATTAGAAGAACTTACATTTGAATATTCTAATTTAATAATTTCTTGTAAAGGAATTCATCCAAATGAATCTGACAACAAAGAAGGATATTATTGCGGACATTATAAGGCGAATTCTTTTGATGAAAAATTCTTTTTAGACCCTACTTTAATTCAAAATATTTCTGAATATTTTGAATTTGATTATGAAGGAGTTATTTATGCTTCTAAGTTGAACGAGAAAAAATCTAATAAGACAATAGAATTATTGAATTTAAACGAAAATTATTTAACAAAAGCAAGAGAAAATAAACTTAAAGCTCTAAGAAATTCTTTAAAAGATACTCCGGTAGAAGAAAGAAAAGAAAAATTAATAAATAAATTATCAAATGATAACATTGAATTTATTACTTTTCTTAGATTTAGATATAAAAATGTTATAAATAAAAAGTAAATTTAAATATATAATTTTTTCTCCAAAATCGCCCAAAATTTTAATATTTTTATAATTTCAAAATAAAAAAAATTTTTTTTCAAAAGATACACAAAATTTTTAATTTTAAAAAATTTTAATATCTTCGAGTTTTTATTTCAAAATAAATTTAATTAAAATAAATAAAAAATATGTCAAAGGAAAAATATTAATACGTTTTGATTGGGCAATGAAATATATGTTGAAGGATCCATCTAATTATTACATTGCCGAAGGATTTTTGTGTGCTCTATTGGGTGAAAAAGATATTACTGTAAAAAGTATTTTGGACTCGGAGAGTAATAAGACTTATCCGGAAGATAAATTTAACCGTGTAGATGTCTTGATAGAAGATTCCGAAGGTCGCAATATAATTATTGAAATACAGCAGGCTTATGAATCAGATTATTTGTATCGTGTACTTTACGGAACATCAAAACACATCGCCCTGAGCATCAGAGCCGGAGATAGTTATCGCAAAATAGCTAAGGTAATTTCTGTGAGCATAGTTTATTTTAATCTGGGAATAGGTGAAGATTATTTGTATCACGGAAAAACACATTTTATTGGAAAAACAACCGGAGAGGAGATACATAAAGACAGTAAAATTGTTGAAAAAATGAAGTTGTTAAAAGATACGAACTTCAATAAAATATCCATTTATCCGGAATATTATTTAATACAAATTGACAAATACCAAGATTGTTTAAAGGAAACAATTATGAATGGATATATTGGTTTAAAAATGATAATGTAATGGAAGGAAGCAAATCTAAACACATTGATGAGGTAGAAAAAAATTTAAAAATTTTGCACATGCCAAAAGAAGAACAAGACAATTACAAAAGTTATTTGGAAAGACTTGCTGTTGATAGGAATATTTGGGAAAGTGCAATTGAAAAAGGTTTAAAACAAGGAAGAGAGGAAGGAATGGAAAAAGGTATGGAAAAAGGAATGGAAAAAGGAAGAGAAGAAGGAATAGAAAAAGGAAGAGAAGAAGGAATGGAAAAAGGGAAAAAAGAAAGTTTGCAAGAAACAGCAATAAAAATGAAAGAAAAAAATATTCCAATGGGAATAATTGCTGAAATTACTAATTTAAAAGTTAAAGAAATAGAAAATTTATAAAAA
>JAOZVH010000088.1:924-12295 GCA_029938235.1 Bacteroidales bacterium | reverse complement strand
TTTTTTTTCAAAAATCGTCCAAAATTTCAATATTTTTTAATTTAAAATAAAAAAATTTTTTTTCAAAAATCGTCCAAAATTGTTAAAAATTTTTAGATTGTAATTATTTATTCCTCATTTACATTAGAAATTAAATTACAGTATTTGTGTTTTACCGCTTTAAGATTTATAAATATTTTTTTTAAATCATTAATTTTCAAAGCGTCAAAACTTTCTGATTCATGATATTGATATTTAAATTCACCAATTTTTTCAAGAACGACAAAATTCCAATATTTTCCAATATTATATACACCTCGCATTTTTTTTCCTTGATTATTTTCTATAGCGACAGCCATTTCTGCTAATAATTGTCTGAGAGGGTCAGAATTCATAGCTTGTTTTTTGAATTCCTGCAAGAAAAAAAATGGTTTCTTAATTTCTAATTCTCCGCTGGCAACCATAAAATCAGGCTTTCCTTTCAAAATTATTCCATTTATAGTTCCTAAAAACTCTGGTTGATACCATTCTCTAAAATGTTTATTATAGAAATATATTTTATTTAACAATGGGCTAATAAAATGTAATTGTAATTGAAATTCTGAATAATCAAAAATATTATATTCATTTAATGCAATTAATTTTTTTAGGAATTCTATATCATATTCATTAATTTCATATTTAAAATTAAACCATTCTTTAAAAATTTCTCTATTTCGTACCTGTTTAAAATCAGCGATTTCATTTAAAATTTTAAATGAAATTTCTGAAAAATTATAAGTTTTTTTTTCCATAATTTTTTCATTAAAACGTTTAATTTTTTTTTTAATTATATTAAATTAAAATAATTTTATAGATTTATAAAAAAAATGTCGTTTTTAAATTTAAAAAATATTGAAATTTTGGACGTTTTTTTGAAAAAAATTTTTTTTATTTCGAAATTAAAAAATGTTAAAATTTTGGGCGTTTTTTGAAAAAAAATTTTTTTAATTGAAATTTAAAAAATGTTAAAATTTTGGGCGTTTTTTTGAAAAAAAATTTTTTTAATTGAAATTTAAAAAATGTTAAAATTTTGGATGAATTTTGAAAAAAATTTTTTTAATGATTTAAAAATTATAAAAAAAATGGCATTTTTTTCAATTTTTTTTAATGATTTAAAAATTATAAAAAAAACGGCATTTTTTTCAAAAAAATTTTTTTTAACGAATAACAGTAATATTTCCTTTTTTTGAAAAAATTTCTTTATTTAAACATTTAACTTTTATGTAATATACCAAAACTGACGGTTCTACTTTTTCGCCTTTAAATTTTCCGTCCCACCCTTTTTTAATGTCATTAGTTTCGAAAAGTAAATTTCCCCATCTATTATAAATTGCAAAATAAATTTCTTCCACAACATCACTTTGCACATAAAGAATATCATTTTTGCCGTCATCGTTTGGAGAAAAAGCATTTGGAACAAAAATAAATGGTTCGTCACATTTTAAATCTTTCACAAAAATCTCCAATTTATCTTGATAACCACATCCGTCTAAATCAATTAAAGTGGCTGTATATAATGTGTTTTTTACAGGTTTTGCAATTGGATGCGGAATTTCATAAGAATTTAAAGTCTCTATATTATCCCACAAAATATATTTAAATAAACCTTTTATCTCACTATTTAATTGCAAACTTTCTCCTTTATAAATTGTATCTCTATCAGAAAAAATATTTAATTTCAAAGTATCTTCTAAAAAATTAATCTTAAAACTATCTTGAATTTCACAATTATTTGCATCTCTAACAGAAATTTCATATTCACCGATACAAAGATTTTCTATAATTTTATCAATAGAAACTTCTTCTAAAAAATAAGAATACGGTTTTGTACCGCCGGAAACTTTTAAATTTAATTTTCCATTGCAAGCCGATTTACAAGTTGCTTCTTTTATTTCGCCATCTAAAACCAAAGGCTCCGGCGAATAAATTGGAAAACTTAGATATTCTTTACAATTATTTTTATCGGTAATAATTACATCATAAACTCCTCCGTGAAGATTTTCTGCAAAATTATTCGTATTAGAACTATTTGACCAAAAATATGTATATGGAGGAACTCCTCCAGTTGTGGTTAAATTTACTCTTGTAAAATCATCACTGCAAAGAATAAGTATATTACCTAATTGATGAAAACTTGTATTCATAATTTCCGGAGACGGTAAAATTTCAATTTCTAAACTTTTTTGACAAGCGTTTTCATCAGTAACCTCAACATTATAAATTCCGTCAGATAAATTATCTGCCAAATTACTGTAAGAAATATTATTTGCCCAATTATAATCAAAAATTTCAGTTCCACCAGAAGCAAATATATTTATGTAAGCGTCATTAATTCCAAAACAACGCATATCTCTTTTACTGAAATTTAAAACAATTTCTGGCATTTGTAAAATTTCCATAGAATAATTTATTTCGCAATTGTTCATATCTGTAATTAAACAATTATAAGTATTTGCATATAAACCATTTATAGAATTTGTAGTGTTTCCATTATTCCATAAAAAATTATATTCTGGATTTCCACCGAAAACTTCCAAATTTATAGAAGCTAAATTATCGCCAAAACAAGGATTATGAAATACACTATTTTCAAGGGAAAAAGAATCTGCATGTGTAATTTCAAATTTCGTTGAAATTTGACATTGATTTTCATCAATTACAATAATTTCATAATTTCCAGCAAATAAATCATTTATTAAATTTGTTTCAATTTGATTGCTTAAAGTGTCAAGAAAATAATTATATTCTGGTGTTCCACCGCTTACATAGAAATTTATAGAAATTGAATCTCCAAAACAATCTAATTGAATATTTTCAATCTCTTCAACATTTAAAAGCTCTGGCTCATCTAAAAAAATTTCATGAGAAATTTTACAATTATTTGCATCAAAAACTTCTAAATTATAAGTTCCCGCATATAAATTTTCAAATAAATTTTCATCTTGAAAATCTATTTCATTCAAAAAATAATTATAAGGTAAAATTCCACCATTTAAATTTACAGAAATAGAACCATCATTTTCTCCATAACAAGAAATATTATTTGTAGTAATATTATTAAAAATTAATTGATTTGGAGATTCAATTTCAATAATTAAACTATCTTTACAATTATTATTATCATAAACTATCACGCTATAAATTCCAGCATTCAACGAATCAGTAAAAATTGTTGTGTCTCCATTGCTCCATAAAAAATTATAGTCTGGCGTTCCGCCAAAAATTTCTAAATTTATAAATCCCAAAGAGTCGCCAAAACAAATATTATGCTCAAGATTTTCAATATTTATACTTAAAATTTCCGGCTGTAAAATTTCAAATTCTTTAAAAATTTCGCAATTATTTGCGTCTGTAATATTTACGGAATAAGTTCCTGCAGAAAGATCATTTACAATATTTGTAGTGTCTTCTAAATTGTTCCAAAAATATTCGTAAGGTGGAGTTCCGCCGGTAACATTTGCTTCTATAGATGCTATTCCGTTAAAACAAGAAATTTCTTGTAAAATTTCAATTTCAACATTTAAAATTTCTGGCTCTGTAATTGTAATACTTTCGAAAGCAAAACAATTATTGCTATCCATAATTTCTAAATTGTAAATTCCAGAACCTAAATTATTCAAATTCAAAGATGTTTCTGATTCGTCATGATTCCAAGAAAATTCAAAAGGTTCAAAACCACCAATGAGTTCTAAATTAATACTTCCATTTTCCAAACCATTGCAAGTAACATTTTCATAATTTACAATTTGTAAATCCAGAGTTGAGTCTTCAGTAATTTCAACAGCTAAATTATTTGTACAATTATTTTCGTCTATAACCATAACATTATAAGTGCTTGGACATAAATTATTTTGTATATTTCCATAAAAACCATTGTTCCAAAAATAAGTATAATTTCCTGTTCCTCCATTTGCCATAACTTCCGCTTCCCCTATACAATAACCACTACAATGATTATTTACCGTGTCAATTAATTCAATATCTAAAAATTGCGGTTCTATTAAAGTAATTTCTACTGTGTCTTTACAATTATTAGAATCGTTTACAAAAAGCGAATAAACACCATTTCTTAAAAAAATTGGGTTATTTTCGGAAAAAAAATTTTCGCTGTTTTCATTATACCAAGACAATTCAAAAGGTTCTGTTCCTCCGGAAATATTTGCTAAAACATTTATACTATCTCCGTAACAAAGTAATTCTGTTTCTGGAATTTGTAAAATTAATTCATCTGGTTCATAAATTTCTATGTTTTCATTTATAATACAATTATTTGAATCTGTTATTTGAAGATTATAATTTCCAGCATACAAATTATTTAAAATTGTATCGTTCAAATTTTCATTTTCATTCCAAACATAAGAATATGGAGGAATTCCTCCGGTTGTTGAAACAGATATATTTCCGTCATTTTCACCAAAACAAGAAACATTATTTTTTTCAAAAATATTGAAAATTTCTGGCGGCTCAGTAATTTCTACCGGAATGGTAAAATAACAATTATTTGCGTCATAAATATTTATATTATATTCCTTCGCACATAAATTTTCTAAAATATAAATTTCTCCTTTTGAATAAAAATTTGCTTTTGCAAAATCCATACTATTAGAAATAGTATCAATATTTAAAAAATTATTTTCATCTTGTGAAAACAATAATATTCCAATTCCGCTTCCAACAGCAGTCGCCGAAACATTATAAGGCGGCGTACCTCCACTAATTTCTAAAATTACTTTTCCGTCGCAAAACTCATAACAACCGCAAGGATTATGACAAGAAGTATTTATGATTTCTATTATTTCAGCTTGAATTTCATCTGGTTCATTTACAATAACCGTAGTATCTTTTGAACAAGAAAAAGAATTAATTACTGTAATTTCGTTTTCACCGTCGCAAAGATTATTAATATTTTCATTTGAAATTTCTACAGCGTTAGAAAAATAAGTGTAATTAGAATTCACGGGAAAAGTTTCTATGGTAATTTCTCCATCGCAACTTCCAAAACAATTAGGATTTTCTAAATTTGTTAAATCAATTTCAAAATCGTTTACCTGTACAATAACCATATTATTTTCAAAACAATCAAATTCATTTGTAATATTTACATAATAAGTCATATTTTCAGTTGGAAAAACTAATGGATTATTTGTATTTGAATTTATAATTGTACTATTATCAGAACAATACCAATTACAATTTATATTTTCACCAAAAAATTCATCATTAACTTCTAATTGTATAGTATCGCCCATACAAATTAAAGTATCTTCACTAATTTCGGTTTTTACAATGGAAATATTAACATTTACAAATTCTGTCGTTTCGCAATATTCGCTGTAAGCGTTCACATAAAAATCTGTAGGAAAATATAAGTTTTCTTGAAAAATATAATCTTGTAAAAAATCATCGTTTAAAACAGGAAAAAAATTTTCATTATTAGACCAAATATATTCCAAAATTTCAGCGTTTGGATTTGCTGTTAAAGTTAAGTTTTCGCCAGCGCAAATAGTTGTATCATTTCCTTCAATAATATTTAAACTCAAAGTATGAATATTTACATTTTGTATAAATTGATTTACACAACTTCCATCATTAACAAATAAAATATATTCTGTAGTTTCCTCTGGAGATGCAAAAGTTTCCGAATTATTCGGATTTTCTAAATTTTCTGTTGGTTGCCATTGGTAAGTTGTATTTTCAAAAGAACTTTCATAATTTAAACCAATTAAAGCATTTTCACCTTCGCAAATATTAATATCGTCTAAATTATTTACAGATGACGAAATAACTTCAACTTTTTTTACAATAGTGTCATAAACATTACAACTTTCGTCATTAATTGAAATTAAAGTTACGTCATAAATTCCTGTTTCTGTAAATGTGTGATTTGGGTTTTCTTGATAAGATAAAGGTGAACCGTCTCCGAAATCCCAAATAAAACTCGTTCCAAGACTTGTATTTTGAAAATACATATTTGCAGGTGGACAATTTTCAGATGGAATTAAAAAATCAGCAATTGCAATGTTAGGTTCTAAATTAAATTTAAAAACAGCATTATTACAATTAGAAGAATTATTTGTTTCAGACCAAACTTCATCTGTAGTTGGAAATTCTTGACAACCACCACAACTGGCACAAACTGCTTGATAAATATTTCCCTTTTTATCAAAACGACTTGTTCCACCGTCCACGTGATCTCTCCCGCTTATTGAACAATCATCATAATGAATTTCACCGAAATAAGTTGCATATTCTAAATTTGAAGCGTCTTCAGAAAGAACCATAATATAAAAATCTTGTCCGTCTGTGATATTTTGAAAAGCGTCTTCTGTAATTTCCATTCCATTAGTTCCAGAAATGGCATCCCAGTCGTATCCAAGAAAAACATTCAAATAAACTACACCGTTTATAATTTGTGTTCCGTAAATTGGTGATGGCCATTCTCGTCCCCAGGATGACAAATAAACTCTATTACAAACATCAACAGTAAAAGCAGTTATAGATAAATTTGGTTCGCCATCGCCAAGTCCAAAAACTGTTGAATAAATAATTTCTGTTAAACTTGAATTAAATTTTGTAATAAATTGCCCACTGTTAGGAACAGAATAATCAGCATTAAAAATTAAAGTGCTTCCTTCAGCTTTTGTTTGTCCTGTAATGTAAACATTATCATTAGCATCTAATTTTATAAAATATGCTTGGTCATAAAATTCCGAGCCAAAAAATGTTGAACGTATTAAATTACCATTTTGGTTAAATTTCATTATGAAAGCGTCTGCTTCGCCACCATTATAATTGGTATTATAAATTCCATAAGTTATTGGGAAATTTTCCGAGCGAGTTCCACCTGTCACAAAAACATCATTATTGCTGTCAATATCAATGGAATAAATACAATCGTCTTCATCGCCGCCAACATAAGTACTCCAAATTAAATCTGTTAAACTTGGATTTAGTTTTAAAACTAATCCTTCCATGTTTCCATTAGAACTATTTTGAAAAGCATTGTTAGTTGTTGGAAAATCATCTGAATAAGTGTAAGTTGCAAGATAAACATCATCTTCTTTATCTATAATTATTTCTCCTCTGGCATTATCTCCATAATTATATGCAAGGACATCTGCTGTGTTAAAACCATCATTCAAACTTCCACCTATATAAGTTGAAGCAAGTAATTCACTTCCGTCTTCGCTGATACGAGAAACATAAATATCTGTACCAAATTCGTTATAAATACTGCTGGAAAATACTGCAGTACCTCCGGCAAAACTATCATCGAAAGCATTTTCTGTAGTTGGAAAATTTGTTGAACCTGTTGAACCGTAAATAAATAATTCGTTTTGAGAATTTACAACTAAACTATGAGGCAAATCATTTTTATCACCTCCTACGTAAGTTGCAAAAAGTCTATTTGTTCCATTTGCGTCGTATTTTATAATTCCAATATCCCAAGAACCATTATAAGAAGTATCATAAGCACCAAAATTTATTGGATATAAATCTCCGGAAACTATTCCACCAGAATAAACATTATCTAAATGATCAAAAGTTGCAGTGAAACCAAAATTATCTGAAACAGAACCGCTATAAGTAGAAAAAACTAAAATTGGGTCAATTATCAAAGGAAAATTTTTATCATAATTTTTTACAATGAAAGACAAACGGTTCTTATCTAAATTAAATTTACATTTTATTGCAAAAGTATCTTTAGCAATAATTTGATAAGAATAAGGTTTTAACTCTGTAATTTCATTTAAAGAAGTTTTCAAAATTAAATTGTCATTTTCAATTCTTATTTCATATAGACCTTTGTAAATGAAAGATATATCCGAAACGTTTCCTTTTGGATTAATTATAAAATCATATTTTAAAAAACTTGCTTGAGAATAAACTTTTAAATCTATATTTTTATAAATATCTTCATAAAAAACATTTTCATAAGATTGTACATAACTTGCCCATTTATTTTTATTATTTCCAAGAAAAAAATTTTCGTAAGATTTTTGAGGTTTTTTTGCAAAAATTTTTTTATCAGGATTTGAATTTTCAAAAAGAACTTTATAAGAATGATGTTTAATTCTTTTTTTAAAAATAGAGTCTTTTTTTGTAATTTTTTTGTGATGATGATTTCCTTCTTCTGAAATATCAAAAGTAAAACAGTTTTCTTCTATATAAAAATTAACATTATCAAAATGAGTTTTATATAAAACATTTTTGTGCCATTGTCCTTTATTTTCTGAAAAAAAAATGCCGTTTTGTGAAAAAATTTTTTTTGAAAAAAATGTAAAAAAAATTAAAATATATAATATAACTGTAATTAATTTTTTCATAATTTTTATTTTAATTAAATTTATTTTTTTAATAAAAACGTAAAAATTATTAAATAATATGTTTTTTTTATGAAAAAAAATTTTTTCATAAAAACGTCAATTTTTTAATATTTTTTATAATTTATAAAAATTTTTTTTTGAAAAAACGTCAATTTTTTTATAAAAAACATTAAAATTTTGGACGATTTTTGGAAAAAATTTTTTTATTTAAAATTCATAAAAAAATTGTATTTTTTAGAATTTTTATTTTTATTTCAAAATAAAAAACATTAAAATTTTGAAAAATTTTTTAAAATTTTTTGCGTTAAAAATTAAAAGAATAAAAATTATGCAAAAAATTTATAATTTTTCAGAAATTAATTATAAAGTATTAAAAGAAATAAGTTATTTTGACCAGGTACGAAATCAAGATATTTTTGAAAATTGGTTTAATTTTAAATATGAAATTGATGAATCAGATAAAAAATTTCTGATAGAATTAATAGAAGCTAACAGATATAATATCGCTGATTATATTGAATATCAATTATTTGGACATTTTATTAGTCCGCTTTTACATAAGGTTTATTTTTATAAAAAAAATTTTAGAGAATGGTATCAGCCAGAACTTTCAGGAATTGTAAATGGAAAAATATTAAAAGGAAAAGCTGATTTTATGGTTGCAAAGGGAAAACGTGAACCTGAGCATCCAGTTTTCTTTTTGCAAGAATTTAAAAAACAAAATACAAATTCTGACCCACTGTCACAATTAAGCGCACAAATGGCTGTAGCTATTAATTTAAATAAAGGAAAAGAAATGAAAGGTGCATACAATATTGGAAAATGGTGGCATTTTGTTGTTTTAGAAAAAGTTGAAGACGGAAGATACAAATACCACGAATCAAAAAGTTTCGACTGCTTAGATTATGAACATTTAAAACAAATATATATAAATTTAAAAGCAATAAAACACAAATATTGTATTAATTTTTCTATAAAATAGAAATATTTTTTTTTTTGAAATATTTTTTAAATCAGAATATGGAAATTTTAAATTTTCATATTCTGATTTATATTTTAAAATTTGTAATTTATTTCAAGAAATTTTTACGAGCTTGACTTCCATAATGGTCTTTTGCATTTGTTCTGTCGTGGTCTGTTCTCATTTCGTTTCTATTTTGCAAAATAACTTCCCAGTTTCTATTGCTAAATTCTCCTTTTGCATTAGAATGAATTAAAGTATATTCATCGCCAACTATAAATTGATTGTAAAAAACAAAACGTTTATTTGTTTGGTCTTCCAGCCTGTAATAATGCCATATTTCATAAGGATAAGAACTCGGCTCGTGTTTACTTTCTATCACAGAATTTGGACTTCCATATTGCAAATAAATTCGTCCTCTATCTGTATAATAACCTTTTTTAACTTGTGTACTGTAGGAATTATTTACAAAATCTACACGTTTTTTATAATTTTTCCATAATTTTTCATAATTTTTTTCATCTCTTTTATACCAAAAAACATAAAAATAATTTTGCATTTTTTCAAAATTATTTATTTTAATTATGTTATTTGCATAGTTTTTTTCTATTTCAGAAGAAATTGGATATAAAGATTTTATATTTTCTTTTAAAATTTCTGCATCATTAATTTGTGCAACAAAAGAAGAATTTAAATTTTCCTTACTTGCCTCAAATATCAAATTATCTTTTTTTACATTACTTCTTTGAAAAGTGAATTTCTTAGATTTTAATAATTCATTTTTTCTATTTCTCGCTTCTATTACAAGATTATAATTTCCAGACGGCAAATTTTCTATATTAAATTCAGAAAAAACTGGAATAATAGAAGCAGATTTTTTCTTGAAAAAAGAAACATATTTATTCAAAATAATTTCTTTATCAGATTTTTCTATAAAATAGCGAATTAAAAAACTCTCATCTTTTGCAAGATATTTATCTGTATTATAAATTTCTGAGTAAAAAATTAATTTATTAATATTTTCCGGATAAAAATCAGAAATATAAGGAATTAAATCATAAGAATTTTTACTTAAAATGTTTTCTTTTTTTGTCTTAGAAAAACTTTCTATCAATTGAATGTCAGAAAATTGAACCAGATTACTCCTATAATCTAAATTTAAAATATTTTTATAATTAATTTCAGATTTTTCTGCATTTATATCTATGATTTTTAATTCATAATTATAAATTCCATTTTCCAAAACAAAGCGCTGAACATCAATAAAATTTGGTTTATAAGAATTTTTATTCTTAATTTCCGGACTTGTTAATTGATATTTTTTGAAATTTTTTATAATTCCATTTTCTTTGAAAATAATTGTTACTTCCAAAACAGCTTGATATTTACCATTTTCTTTTTTAGCAAAAACGGCAGAATTTCCAATTACACTTAAATAGCTTTCCAAATAAGGACTTTCTAAAGTTTTGAAAGTTCTTATATTAAAATATGATTGTAATTTCTCTGCAAAAATAAAATTTGCAAAAAGAAACAAACATATTATAAAAATAATTTTTTTTTTCATAATTAATATTTTTTAAAAAATATACAAAAATTATACAAATTTAAAAAATAATTTGAAAAACCAATTTTAAATTATTAAAATTTTGGACGATTTTTGAAAAAATTTTTTTATTTTAATTTTAAAAAATGTTAAAATTTTGGACGAATTTTGAAAAAAAATTTTTTTATTTGGAATTAAAAAATGTTGAAATTTTCACGATTTTTGAAAAAATTTTTTTATTTTAATTTTAAAAAATGTTAAAATTTTCACGAATTTTGAAAAAATTTTTTTATTTTAATTTTTAAAAATGTTAAAATTTTGGACGAATTTTGAAAAAAATTTTTTATTTTAATTTTAAAAAATGTTGAAATTTTGGGTAATTTTTTGAAAAAATTTTTTTATTTGGAATTAAAAAATGTTAAAATTTTGGACAATTTTTGAAAAAATTTTTTTATTTGGAATTAAAAAAATGTTAAAATTTTGGACAATTTTTGAAAAAATTTTTTTATTTGGAATTAA
>JAOZVH010000088.1:0-824 GCA_029938235.1 Bacteroidales bacterium | reverse complement strand
AAAAATGTTAAAATTTTGGACGAATTTGAAAAAAATTTTTTTTATTTTGAAATTAAAAAATATTAAAATTTTATCGTTTTTTTGAAAAAAAATTTTTAATTACAAAAAATTAAAAAAATGTCAAAAAAACAAATCAACGAATATTATAAGAATCTTGAAAAAGCTAAACGTTTCGGCGGAACGAAAAATGAAATTTCAATTAAAAGACCGTTTATTAATTTATTAGAAAATTATTTTAATACAAAAAATTTGTATCCTGTTGATGAATTATCTTTGAAAAATTCCAACAAAAGACCCTACGGAACAATAAGAGATATAAACCAAATTGATTGGGGACACTGGGAAAATAAGGACGAAAATGATAATTTAGAAAAGGAAATCGAAGAAAAATTTAAAATTGGCTACCCGAAATTTAATATAATTTTTGAAAATACCATTTACATTATTTTGTATCAAAACGGAAAAAAGGTTCTGTTTGGAAAAATGAAAAATGCTAATTTTCTTGATAAAATTCTTACACAATTTGTGAATTTTGTAATTCCAGAAGTGCATGAATTTCAAAATGCCATAGAAAATTTTAAAAATGACATTCCGGAAATTGTTTTGATTTTGCGAGATATGATCTCGCTTCAAGCGAAAAAAAATGTGGAATTTCAAGTTGCCAGAAATAAATTCTTGAAAATTTGCAAAGAAAATATTAATCCAGAAATTACAATTATAGAAATTAGAGAAATGTTGATACAACATATTCTTACACATGAAATTTTTGCCACAATTTTTAATGATGCTGATTTTCATAGAGAAAATAATATCGCAAAAGAGTT
>JAOZVH010000287.1 GCA_029938235.1 Bacteroidales bacterium | reverse complement strand
CAAAAAACGCCAAAATTTTCATAATTATTTCAAAAAAAATTTTTTCCAAAAAACGTCAAAATTTTTATAATTATTTTCAAATAAATTTGAATTTTATCAATTTATAAATTGATTTTAATTTTAATTAAAAATATTTTTTTTTTTAATAAAAAAATTATTATTTTTGTTAAAATTAAAATATAATATTAAAATATAAAATTAGATGGAAAAAAAGAGAATATTATTTATTTCTCAGGAAATAACTCCTTATTTACCAAAGAGTGAAATGTCTATGGTTGGTCGTTATTTACCTCAGGGCATGCAAGAAAAGAAAAGAGAAATCAGAACTTTTATGCCTCGTTATGGTTTAATAAATGAAAGAAGAAATCAATTGCACGAAGTAATTCGTCTTTCAGGAATGAATTTAATCATTGATGGAACAGATCACCCTTTGATAATTAAAGTTGCGTCTATCCAATCTGCACGTATGCAAGTTTATTTTATTGACAATGAAGATTTTTTTCATAGGAAAGCAATGTTTACAGATAAAGAAGGAAAATTATTTGAAGATAATGACGAAAGAAGTATCTTTTTTTCAAGAGGAGCTTTAGAAACAGTGAGAAAATTGAGATGGTCACCGGATATTGTACATTGTAACGGATGGATGTCTGCAATAGCTGCAACTTATGTAAAAAAAGCATTAAAAAATGACCCTTTGTTTCAGAAAACAAAAGTAATTTATTCTGTCTATAATGATGATTTTGAAGGAACTTTGAATCCTGATTTCGCAAAAAAATCTAAATTTGGTGGAATGACAAAACGAAATACAGATTTAATAGAAAAAACTCCAAATTATATTAACTTGAATAAGTTAGGAATTAAATTTTCTGATGGAATAATTTACGGTAGTGAAAAAATTAATCCGGAATTAGACGCATTTATTAAAAAAGGTAGAAAAAAAGTTTTACCTTATCAAAATCCAGAAGACTATATAAATTCTTATTCTGATTTTTATGATAAACTTTTATCATAAAAAAAAATTATAAAAAAAATTATAAAAATTATTTTTTTTATAATTTTTTTTTAACTTTGCAAAATATTTGGGATTGTTTTTAGAAAAGTTTGGGGGGATTGTTTCCCCCTATTTTGTTATTTTTTTTGTAAAATTTTGATAAGTATAAAAGATAAAATAAAAAGTATTTTGAAAGAAAAAATATCTGATACAGATATTTTTCTTGTAGATATTCAAGTGCGAAATAATGATAATATCTTTATTTTTCTTGACAGTGAAAATGGTTTAACTATTAATCAGTGTGTAGAAATAAGTAAATTTGTCGAGATGAATTTAGATAGAGAAAAAAAAGATTTTAGTCTGGAAGTTTCTTCTGCTGGTTTGGATTTACCATTAAAAATTATAAAACAATATAAAAAATATTTGAATTGGGATCTTGAAATTATCACTTTAAACGGTGAAAAAATTGAGGCAAATTTATCAAAAGTTTATGAAGATGGGATAAAAATTTCTTATAAAATTAAAGAAAAAGTAAAAAATAAAAAAGTTCTTTTTAATAAAGAAAAAGAATTAAAATTTAATGAAATAAAAACAACTAAAGTTATTCCAAAATTTAAATAAAAAATTATTATTATGGAACATTTGAATTTAATAGATACTTTCTCAGAATTTAAAGAGATAAAAAACATAAACCGTTCTACTATGATGGAGGTTTTGGAAGATGTCTTTAGGAATTTATTAATAAAATTATTTGGTACAGATGAAAATTTTGATTTAATTATAAATCCAGATAAAGGAGATTTTGAGATTTGGAGAAACAGAAAAATTGTAGAAGATGATTTGATACAAGAACCATATATAGAAATAGGATTAACAAAAGCAAAAAAAATAAATAAAACTTATAAAGTTGGCGATGAAGTTACAGATGCGGTAAAATTAAGTGATTTTGGAAGACGCTCTATTTTAACTTTGCGACAAAGTTTAACAAATAGGATATTAGAATTAGAAAAAGAACATATTTATAATAGTTATAAGGATAGAGTAGGTGAAATTGTAATTGGTGAGGTTTATCAAGTTTGGAAAAAGGAAATATTAGTATTAGATGATGACAGAAACGAATTAATTCTTCCACGAACAGAGCAAATAAAAACTGATTTTTTTAGAAAAGGTGATACTGTTAGATCGGTTATTTCTAGTGTGGAGATGAAAAATAATAATCTTTCTATAATTATATCTAGAATATCTAATTTATTTTTAGAACGATTATTTGAATTGGAAGTTCCGGAAATTTTTGACGGTTTAATTACTATAAAAAAAGTTGTTAGGGAACCAGGAGAACGAGCAAAAATAGCAGTTGAATCTTATGACGAAAGAATCGACCCTGTTGGTGCTTGTGTTGGAGTGAAAGGTTCACGTATCAAAAGCATAGTTAAAGAATTAAATGACGAAAATATTGACGTTATTAATTTTACAACTAATGAACAGCTTTTTATTACACGTGCTTTAAGTCCGGCAAAAATTGTAAATATTTATTTAGATGATGAAAAAAATGCAGAAGTTTATTTAGATCCAGAAGAAGTTTCATTAGCTATTGGAAAAGGTGGATTAAATATAAAACTTGCAAGTTTATTGACAGATTATAAAATAGAAGTCTATAGAAATATAGAAGAAGAGGTAGAGGAAGACGGAACTTATGATGTTGCAATAGAAGAATTTGCAGACGAAATTGATGAATGGGTTTTGAATGAATTAAAATCCATTGGTTGTGATACAGCAAGAAGTGTTTTAGAATTGACTGCTGAAGAACTTGAGAAGAGGACAGATTTAGAAGAAGAAACAATAACAGAGATTATTGAAGTTTTTTCCGCTGAATTTGAACTTTAAATTTTAAAGTTTCATAGCTTTAATTATTAAAATTAATTTTATAATTTTAATTTTTTTTTAAAATTAAAATTCATTAAAAAAAAAATTTTATTTTGAATATGGCAAAAGGTGTAGAAGATAGGAAATTAAGCAAAGTAGCAAAAAAGTTTAATTTGAGTTTATTGAGGATAGTGGATTTTCTAGAAAAGAAAGGCTGTAAATTGAGTGAAAATCCCAATTATTTTCTTTCTGAGAAAGAATATAATATTCTTTTTAAAGAATTTGGTATTGATATTTCTAAGAAAAAAGAGAAGTATCCTAGTAAAAGAGAAAAAAATCTTTCTAAGGAAAAAAATTCTGATGATATTATTATTAATAAGACATTAGAAACAAAATTTAATAAATATAAATTAAAAGGGAAAACAGATTTGGATATGATAAAAAATCCTAAACAAAAGGAAAAAAACATTTCTATTGAAAATAGAAATTCATCACAAAAAAAATCTAATGAAAATAGAGATGAAAAAACTGGTAAAGTTAGAAAAAAAGGATTTACAAGAATTAAAAGTTTTTCTAAAAGCAGTAATGAAAATAACAAAAGAAAAACTACAAAAGAAAAAAAATTAGTAGAAAAAATTGAAATACAAAAACAAGAAGTTATAGATAAAAAAGAAGTTCAAAAGAAAGATGATAAAAATATAGATAAAAAAGAA
>JAOZVH010000087.1 GCA_029938235.1 Bacteroidales bacterium | reverse complement strand
TGGTTTTTTAAAAAAATAAAATTATTAAAAATAATTTGTGTTTCATTTTTTTTAAATTAAAAAAAATTTTTTCAAAAAACGCCTAAAATTTTAATATTTTTTAATTTCAAAATAAAAAAATTTTTTTTCAAAAAACGCCCAAAATTTTAACATTTTTTAATTTGAAATTAAAAAATTTTTTTTTCAAATTCGTCCAAAATTTCAAATTTTTTATTTTAAAATAATTTAAATTTTTTTTTCTTATTTTTGTTTTTTTTTTAATAAAAAAATATGAATGATAATTCATAAAAAAATAAATGAGAAAATATTAAATATATTAAAATAATTAAAGAGGTGCATAAAGTCTTCCGATATGAGCAATTGCAAAAAAATGATTATAACGGTAATTATAGATATATTTTTATTTTTGACAAATTAACAACAACAAATATGTTAAAATCAATAAAATTTAAGTCATATAAATCATATAAAGATTGGCAAGAACTTGAAATTAAACCTCTAACTATTTTATTTGGAAAAAACAGTTCGGGAAAGAGTGCTGTTGTAAAACTTCCAACTATCTTAGAGGAGTCTTTAAATGGAAATTCAAATGAACCTATTCAATTAAATAATAATGGTGTGGAGATAGGAGCAGATTTTAAAGATTTAGTTTATGGAAGATTTGATACCGAAGTATTAGAATTAGAATTGAATGCTCTTGTAAAAGATAAACTTCAAAATGAAAAATTAGTCGTGAAAATAGCATCAAATATTGGGACTAATAATTCGCCAAGAATAATATATTGGGAATTAAATAACAGAATTTTCAAATACAATCATTATAATAATTCTCACGAAGACCAATTAGACGGAGAGGAGTATCTGTGTGATTTCAGGGGTTTTAATTTAGATTTAATTTCATACAAAAACAGAGATGGAATTGGTGATGCACCAGAAAGACAAAAAATGACTCTCAACACTTCATATTTTGGACCTTTTAGAGAAGAACCTAAATCAAGTTATACTGAATCTCAATTTCAAAAAACAAATCGTTTTGGAATAAAAGGAGAAAATGCCTATTTCTACTTGATAAAAGATGCTCAAACTCATGAAAAAATATTATTAAAAAAAGTAAGTACTTGGTTTCAACAAAATTTTGAAGGCTGGAAGTTAAATGTTCAAAAAGATATTCAAAGACCTATTTATTATTTTGAATTAGCAAAAAAATATTCAAAATTAAATATAAGTTTAAGAAATGTTGGAGAAGGAATTAGCCAAGTTCTCCCATTAATAGTAAGAGCCTATTATCCTGCACGTAAACCAACATTAATTATTATGGAACAACCAGAATTACATTTACATCCTGGTGCTCATGGTAATTTAGCCGAATTATTTGCGAAAACATCAAATGAAAAGAATAAAAACTATTTAATAGAAACTCATTCAAAAAATTTCATTCTTAGAATTAGAAGGTTAATTGCCGAAGGAAAATTTAATAAAGATAATTTAGCTCTGTATTGGGTTGATTTTGATGAGGAAAAAAACACAAGTTCACTCGTAAAAATAAATGTTGATGAACTTGGTAGAGTTGATTATTGGCCTGAAAATGTTTTTAGCGAATCACTTGATGAAACAATTGCTTTAAGAACTGCACAAAAACAAAGAAAATAATGATAGTAGAAATAAAAACTGACATATTTAATTCTATTGATAATTTCAAGCAGTTTAATTATTTACTTCAAATTCTTACAAACAAAAGAAGATATGATTTATTTATTGACATTGAAGAACTGATTAATAATCCTGTATTTGACAGAATTGACATTGATGATAAAACAATAATTGAAGAGTATTTTGATAGACAAATTCAGGAAAACAAAAAAATAGATTATTCTGTCTCACAAAATAGTTCATTTGGTTTTAATCTTGAAGAAGCTATTAGATTTTTTGAAAACCCAGTTTTAATTGTTCTTGAAAATGACTTTAATGATGCCTATTTCATTAATGCGTTAATTAAAAATTTTAATAAACAGAATATCAAAATAAAAAACATAGAGATGAAAAATGGTTACGTTATAGAAATGGTGGCGGTGCTGGAAATATACCTAACACACTTCGTTCTCTTTTAAAAGAATTTGACAGTTTTCCAAAAGCAAATCATAAATATTTGCGTGTAATTGTTATTATTGATAGCGACAGACAATTTCCAAAAATGCAATTTAAGCCAGATAAACAAAAAATTATTGATTTTTGTGTGCAAAATGAAATTAAGTATCATATTCTCGAAAAAAGAGAAATGGAAAACTATATTCCAGATAAAGTTATTGATTATATTGCTTTTGAAACCAATAATGAGTATCTAAAAGCCTATTTGAATTTATTACCTATTGCAAAAGATTTCTTTGATATTGAAAAAGGATTTTATAATAAAAATTATAATAAACTACCAGAAGAAGTAAAAGCTTTATTTAAAAATGATGACAATTTTAAATTATTTAGAAAAAAATGGGAAAATAAAAAATTTTACAGAAATGGAAAAATGTCATTCAAATCTGAGTTTCCTAAACTATTTGAACATAAAAATGTAACTCAACAAAGTTTATTAGATAGAGTAAAGCATCAAAAAAATAAAAATGAATTACAAGAAATTCTTTCAAAAATAAATGAACTATTATGACAGAGAAGTTACAAATAGATACAAGAATAAAACGACTGATTAACTATATTGAAGAAATCGATAAAGGTTATATTCAAGTCCCCTCATTTCAAAGAGATTTTATTTGGGAGAACAAACAAAAAAAAGAATTATTTGAAAGTATAAAAAGAGGTTACCCTATTGGTTCTTTATTATTATGGAAACCAGAAGAAGAATATGGAACAAGTAAAGTTATCGGTCCTTATAGCTTACCAAAGGCAAGAACTAATGAATTTTTTTATATTTTAGATGGTTTTCAACGATTATCAACTATTTATGGTTATCTAAAAAACCCAAAAAAAACAAAAGTTAAAGTTGACGAAAATTTAAGAAGTAAAGAATATTCAATTTTTTACGATTTAAAAACAGAAGAGTTTTTTATTCCTCGCTCTTCCAATGTTGAATTAACTCAAATAACAGTTTATACGTTAATAGACACATTTGAATTTCTTACTTATGCAGGTAAATTACAAAATGAACTTAAAGACAATGCATTAATATATCTTGAACGAGCAAAAGAACTAACAACAATATTCTCAGATTTTACATTACCTAGTATTGAAATTATTGGAGGTAAAATAGAAGATGCAATTGAAATTTTCACAAGAATAAACTCAAAAGGTTCTGTGATTTCGCCTGATTGGATGCTATCTGCATTAACAAACAACGAAAATAAAAATTTTAATTTAGGAGATTTAATAAATGAATTAATTCTTGACTTAGAAGAATTTAATTTTGAAAAATTAAAAAGAGAATTAATTGTGCAATGTATTCAAAATTCATTCGGGAAAATTTATTTTGACACTAAAATTGAAAATTTACATAAACGTAAAAATTTTATAGATACTACATATATAGCTATCGAAAGTATAAAAAAAGCTGTAGAGTTTCTTTTTGAAGAGCTTTTAATTGTATCAAGTAAATTATTGCCTTATAATAGTCAGCTTATTTTTATTACAGACTTTTTTAATCAAATTGAAAATCCATCATCTGAACAATTAGAAACATTAAAGAAATGGTTTTGGCAAACAAGCTATGCAAACTATTTTACAATATACTCTTTAAGTAAAATAAGAGAGGCATACAATCAATTTCAAAAATATTTACAAGGGAAAACAAATCAAATTCTCTATAATGATAAAGTCAATAAGCCATTTACCGTAATAGAATTCCCAAATAAAATATTATTTGGTAGCGTTAGAGCAAAAGCACTTGTTTTATTTCTACTCAATTATGCAAATGATTTTAAAAGGATTAGTTCTAAAGGTGATTATAATTTGAATCTTATTTATCCAGGGAATAGAGGAAAAGATAAATTGCCAGAAAATGTTTTTCCATTTATTAAAAAAATAGAAAAACGTAAAAAAAAAAGTGATATACAAAATATTATAAAAAGTGATGATTTTCATAAACATTTCTTGACAAAGGAAATGCTATATAAGCCTAATTTTTTAAAACAAAGAAAAGAACTTATTATTAAAGCAGAAAAGGAATTTGTAGAAAAAATAGATTTAAAATATTAAATCGAAGCCCATATCATTATGCTTGATTCTGGCATTTATTTTGTTTTTTGTTTCGCTTACAGCTCACAAAAAACAAAATAAATGTCAGCCACAAAGCTTCTGTACATGTGCGGTGTTTTCACAGCACAATTATTCATATTTAATTTAAATTTAAAAAAATCAAAAATCGTCCAAAATTTCAATGTTTTTTATTTTGAAATAAAAAAAAACTTTTTCAAAAAATCGCCCAAAATTTTAATATATTTAAAATTTAAGATTAAAAAAATTTTTTTTCAAAAATCGTCCAAAATTTTAATATTTTTTTATTTCAAAATAAAAAAATTTTTTTTCAAAATTCGTCCAAAATTTTAATATATTTAAAATTTAAGATTAAAAAAATTTTTTTTCATAATTCGTCCAAAATTTTAATATTTGTAAAATACAAAAAAATTTTTTTTCAAAAATTGTCCAAAATTTTATATTTTTTCATTTTAAAATTAAAAAAAATTTTTTTTTCAAAATTCGTCCAAAAATTTAATATTTTTTAAATTCAGAATATAAAAAAAATTTTTTTTCATAATTTGCCCAAAATTTTAATATTTTTTAATTTCAAATTTAAAAAAAATTTTGGCTATAGAATCTTTTTGTGGTGAGAGTTTTTTTCATAAAAAAAATGAAAAAAATTTATGCTTTTTCAAAATATTTTTCAAAAATTTTATTCCAAATCGTCATTAAAACATTAAAAATCAATGCTTTATAGGACGATGCAACGAAATCATCGTGGACGATGAATCATAATCTCTTTATTTTTAATAAAAAAAAATTTATATTTCACAAAAAGGTTCCAAGAACCAAAATTTTTTTCAAAAAACAACAAAAATTTCAACATTTTTTGTTTCTAAATTATAAAAAATTTTTTTCAAAAAACGCTCAAAATTTTAATATTCTTATTTCGAAATTAAAAAAAAACAAAAATTAAAATTTTTGCAAAAAATATTTTTTGTCGTGTACTAAGATAAATCATTAAAAAATTCATTTCTTATTTTCAATTATCCATTAAAAAATATCTTCATTAAAAAATTTTTTTGATATTTTTTTGCAACCATTTTTTAATTGTTTTGTCTATTTTATATATTAATTTTTTATTAAAAAAAATTTTTTTAATTTTGAATTATTTTTTTAAATTTATTTTAAATAATTTTTATAAAAAACATATGAGATCTTTAAAATTTTTAATTGTCAATTTTTTTGTACTCGTCGGAGTATTTGCGACGGTGCAAATTTCGAATGCACAGCATTCGAAAACCATTAATATAGACGAGAGATTATTTTCTCGTTATGATGTTGAATATCTTAATGATATGCAGATCAACAATCCTCAGGAATTAGGTTATTTGAATTTTATTCTTGATAATGGGTATAAAATTAGTGGTTTACCCGGTGATAAACTCGGCGGAATTCAGCAATTATACAAATTGCATCCAACTACTGGAAAAGCAATTAAACAAGCATTGAAAAACTTTGATTACGAAAATATTAATATTTTTGAATACGATTTTGAATTTCCTAAAAGCGGTATAAAATACTATAGAATAGGTACAGATTATAAACTAATTACTTTTTTCTCTGAGGAAAAATTAAGAAAAGATTATGAAAAATCAAAATCTGTTGTTGATCTTCAAAAATCAAATATGTCTGTTACAGATGATGATGATTTAAGTTTTTATATGGAAATTGTCGCTACTAATCCAGAACCTTTAAGTGAAGAAGATGGTGATACACTAAAAGTTTGTCCAAGTGTTGGAACAACAGCCGGAATAACAGAAGTAATGTTTAACGCAACTGCTGGAATGTATTCTGATGGAAGTGCGGTAAACAGCACTACTACCTCTTTTATGTGGATATTCGGAGACGGTTCACCAATAAACAATGGTGAAGTCAATACAATTGGTTTGACTTCAATAAGTCACACTTATGAACAACCTGGTATTTATAAAGTAAAATTAAAAGGTATAGATATAAATGACCTAAATAGTACTGACACAACTATAGCTACTCGTATAATAAAAGTTTCTACAAAAGCAAATTTTGCCGGAACAAATATCTCTGAACTTTCTGTTTGTAGTTCTACAGCTATAGATTTAGATGGTGATATATCATTTCCAGAATATGCTATGGCTATAGATACACTTGGTGGTGCAGGAATAACATTTTTACCTGATGGAAGTGGTGTATCTTACACAACAATTATTACACATAACGCTTTTGAAGATGGACAAACCTTAGGAAGTGCTACAGATTTAGAAGCGGTTTGTATAAATATGGAGCACTCGTATTCTGGTGATTTCACTATAGAATTAACTTGTCCAAGTGGACAAACTATAGAATTAAAACATAATGATGGCGGTGGAACTTATCTTGGCGAACCTCTTGACGGCTCACCCGGAGATAATCCACCAACAGATGACCCAAGTGTAAATCCTCCTGGTATTGGTTATGAATATTGCTGGAATCATAATCCAGAATTTGGAACAATGACAGCAGAAGTTGGTGGAGTTTCTACTCTTCCTGCAGGTTCCTATCAACCAACAGAACCAACAGGATTTGCACCACTTTCAGGTTGCGAATTAAACGGTGATTGGATAATTACTGTTACTGATTTATTATCCATAGATAATGGTTGGATTTTTTATTGGTCATTATTTTTTAATGAAGATATTATACCAACAACTGGCGGAGATTTTTTACCAACAGTTGAAGATACTGCACAAGTATGGTCTTGGGGAGATCTTGTAGGTGTTTTACCAAATATAAATACAGGATACACTAATGGAGACCAAACTACAGCTCTACCTGCTTTAGATGGAAATCAAGCAAACTCTATTCCTTACATTTACACAGTAACTAATGATTTTGGCTGTTCTTTTGATACAACTATTTATGTATTTGTAATGGAAGATGTCGGAGGACCTTGTTGTGAAAAACCTTCAGTAATTATATCCGGAGCAGGTGAAACTCAACAGGTTTGTGGTAGTATGTTTCAATTAGATGTCGCAACACCTATAAGTGGAAGTAATACTGGATTTTGGTCTTATAATAACGAAATTATATCATTAAGTAATGATAATGTTCTATCTCCTCTTGTTACAACAGATGTTCCCGGAGAACACCAATTTATTTGGACAGAAGGAGCTTTAAATAGTAATGGGCAAATGGTAGAAACTTGTATGGATAAAGATACTTTATTTGTGAATTTTAATTTACTACCAGATGCGAACACTGAAAGCGATACTATTTATTTCTGTCCACAAACAGATGATGATGGTAATATAATTGGAGTATTGAATGGAATTCAAACCCCAGGAGACCAATATGAATATCATTGGCATGGTACAGGTTTTAATGAGACAAATTTCTTAGACGAAGAAGATAGTATTCCAAATGCTACTTTCCTTGCACCTACTTATGGTAGTTATGACCTTGTTTTTACAGAATCAAATGGAATTTGTGCAAATTCAAAAAAAGTAACAACAGTATTTATTAGACCACCTGATGCAATGGCTGGATCAGAAGAAAATGCTACTGATATAGTTTGTCAAACTGATGGTAGTTCTAATTATGAATTAATGGCTTCTCCACTTAATTCTGGTGAAACTGGTACTTGGGCATCTCCTGAAGGAACTACATTTAATGATCCAGGAGGAATAAATAATGCTATTTCTAATATTACTGCACCATCTGAACTTGGTACGTATCTATTTACATGGACAATTACAAAAGATCATTGCTCACCAGATGTTGATGATATCAATATTACTTTTGTTGAAGATGTAGATGCAGTAGCAAATGCTGATGCAGGTGGACAATCTGGTTCTAATGTTGAAATTTGTGGAAATGTTTATAATTTTAATGCTGTTCAAGCAAATACAGGACAAGGAACTTGGACAACAAATGAATTGGATAATGTTACATATTCAAATCCAAATTCTCACGAATCTGATGTTGTTATACCAAATGGAGCAATTTCTTCAATAGAAGGTTTTAATGAAATTAAATTTTTATGGATAGTTGAAAATGATTATTGTACTGCTCTTGATTCTATAAACGTAAAATTTTATAAAGAACCAATTTCAAATGCTCATAGACCTCTTGGTTATATTGCAACAGATATACAAGATAATGGATATTATGATGTTTGTGGTAAAACTCAACAATTAGATGCACAAACTTCACTTACAAATTTTGTTGGACAATGGTCTTCGGATATTCCTGCTAATGTTTCTTACGATGATCCTTCTACAGAAACAGTAGAAACAAATGCAAATTATATTCCTAATCCTATAGTTAGTGTTACTACTAACGGTCAATATACTTTTACTTGGACAGAAAAAAATGAATTTTATCAAACTTGTGAGAGTTCTAGTGAGCTGTTAATTGATTTCAAAGAGGCACCAGTACCAGACGCTGATAATAGTACAAATGGTACAACAGAAAATAAATTTGCTGTTTGTGGTCTTGAAACTCCTTTAAATGCAGTAAATGTTCCAAATAGTGATTTCGAAAGAACTTGGATAACTCCTCCGAATACAAGCATAGAAGAACCTTCAGAAGAAGGAGCAGAAGCAATTTCGGAAGAATACGGAGAAAAAGCATTTATATGGACTGTTTCTAATGGTGGTTGTGTTGTAAAAGATACTGTTTTTGTAGATTTCTTGGTGATACCAGAGCCAGAATTTCATACTTTAGATTCATTATCTAATTGTGATTTAAGTTTTAGTTCTTTAAATGCAAAAGCTGAAAGTGTAGAAAACTTACCAAATAGTGCAACTTGGGAATGGGTAGCTGTAGAAACCGGAGTAACATTTACATCTGCAAATACTGTTCAATCAGATGTAGAAGTTCCAGAAGAAGGAATTTATGTATTTACTTTTAAGGTAGAAAATCCATCTACTTATCCAAATGACCCAACAACTTGTATAGTAGAACCAACAAGAACTGTTGAATTTATTAGTTTACCTATTCCAGTTATTGAAAACGAAAATCTTGTGGCTTGTGGAGATACATTTTTACTTCAAGCAACTGAACCGAATGTAAATGAAAATATTGACATTCAAAATTGGCAAGTTTCTTCTTCTAATATAGAAATTTTAGAAGAAAATAATTCGGTAACTAATGCTGTTTTGACTTCACCTGTTTATGTTCCTTATATTTTTGAGTGGTGGTTGAAAAAACAGGGAACTTTACAAGAAGACGTTTTTTGTAATGTAAAAGAAGAAATTGAAGTAAATTTCGTAGAAGAGCCAAGAGCTGATTTTGAAATTATACATCCTGTTTGTGAAAACGATGTTGCAACTTTAAATGCCGGAGAAGCTAATTTGACTTATGAATGGACTTACAATAATGATAATGGAGTGCTTGTAAGTGATAGTGATATTGAACAAGAAGTAGTATTACAATGGAATACTGATGTTGCGGAAGATTCTACGCATCTTGTAACTTTAAGTGTTACTGACGAATTGGGTTGTTCAACTAATTTTACTGACACAATTAGAGAACCAAAAGGTATAACTTTAACTTTTTCTATGGAAGAAGAAACTTGTGAAAAAGGAAATGGTGAACTAAGTATTACTCCTTATATAAATGAAATTGATACTGTATTTACTTTCCTATGGACAAGTAATGTAAATGATTTTTCTTATCTTGAAGATAGTATTTATAATTTAGGTGATACATTAGTTGCTGGATGGTATACAGTAACAGTAAATTATAGAAATCATTGCTTAAAAAAGGATTCCATTGAAATTAAGGATTTAGGTGCTTTGGAAGCAGACATTACTAATTCTGGAGAATTAAAAGGATTTGTGCCTCACGAAGTTACTTTTAATGATGCATCATATTTTGATGACGGAGAAGGAACAGGAGCAAGTTATATATGGCGTTTCTATCTTACTGAAGAAGACCCAGGAAGTTCTGACATTAATTTTGACAGCGAAGACCCAGCTACAGTAAAATTCGAAGATAATGAAACAGATGAAATAAAAGGTAAAGATGAAGAGCATAAAAATCCAGTTGTAAAATTTATTGAGCCAGGTTTTTACAGAGCTCATTTGAAAGTTACAAGTAAAGAAAAATGTGCTTCCTCTATAATTTTTCCAGAAATTATTGAAGTAGAAGCAAATTTAGACGTTGAAATGCCTAATATTTTCTCTCCAAATAGTACTATTCCTGGAAACAGAGTTTTCAAACCTGATTTTGGAGAAAAAATAGAAGCAGTTTCTACTTTTGATTGTAAAGTTTTCAATAGATGGGGAAAAGAAATTTATTCCTGGACAAATGAAAATGAAGGATGGGACGGTAAAATAAACGGTACTGTTGCTGCTACAGGAACTTATTATTATGTTGCTGAGATAAAAGATCTAACAGGAAATGTTACTAAATCGAAAGATAGTTTTTATCTTGTTGGTGAATAATAAATGAAAATTTTTTGAAAAAAAATAGAGATTTTTTAAAATCTCTATTTTTTTTTCAAAAAAACGAAAAATTTTATAATTTTTATAATCAAAAAAAAAATTTTTTCAAAAAAACGCAAATATTTTAAGATTTAATAAAAAAAATTTGGTTATAGAAGCTTTATTTGAAATAATATATTTTTTATTAAAAATAAAAACATTGAAATTTTTGACAATTTTTTGAAAAAATTTTTTTAAATTGAGATTTAAAAATTATTAAAATTTTGGATGGATTTTGAAAAAAATTTTTTTCAAATTAAAAAAAACAAGGAAATTTTAATGGTTTTTTATAATTAAAAAAAATTTAATATTTTAGAGTTTTTAATTTCAAAACAAATTTAAAAATATGTCAAAGGAAAAATATTAATACGTTTTGATTGGGCAATGAAATACATGTTGAAGTACCCATCTAATTATTACATCGCCGAAGGATTTTTGTTGCTTTATTGGATGAAAAAGATATTACTGTAAAGAGCATTTTGGACTCGGAGAGTAATAAAAATATCCAGAAGATAAATTTAACCGTTTATGTCTTGATAGAAGACTCTAAGGGACGCAATATAATTATTGAAATACAGCATCTTATGAATCAGATTATTTGTATCGTGTACTTTATGGAACATCAAAACACATTGCCCTAAGTATCAGAGCCGGAGACAGCTATAGCAAAATAGCTAAGGTAATTTCTGTGAGCATAGTTTATTTTAATCTGGGAATAGGTGAAGATTATTTGTATCACGGAAAAACACATTTTATTGGAAAAACAACTAAAGAGGAGATCCATAAAGACAGTAAAATTGTTGAAAAAATGAAGCTATTAAAAAATACGAACTTCAATAAGATAGCCATTTATCCAGAATATTATTTAATACAAATAGATAAATATCAGGATGTTTGAAGGAAACAATTACGAATGGATATATTGGTTTAAAAATGATAATGTAAAGGAAGGAAGCAAATCTAAACACATTGATGATGTGGAAAAAAATTTAAAAATTTTGCTCATCCAAAAGAAGAGCAAGACAATTACAAAAATTATTTGGAAAGACTTGCTGCTGACAAAAATATTTTGGAATTGCAATGGAAAAAGGTTTAAAACAAGGAAGAGAAGAAGGAAGAGAAGAAGGGAAAAAAGAAAGTTTGCAAGAAACAGCAATAAAAATGAATAAAAAAATATTTCAATGGAAATAATTGCTGAAATTACCCATTATGCGTCAAGCGTCCACGCCATAGCCGTTTTCTAAGCTATAATTAATTGTAAATCAGTAGCTTATAATTTATAATTATATTTCTTAATGAAAAATTAAAAAATATTTTAAATTTTTCAAGTAATTTTCTTAAAAATTTTAAAAAAAACAGCATTTTTTAAGAAAAAAAAATTTTTTTTATTTAAATCCTGAATTTTTTTTAAAGTTTTTAATATCTAAAATTTGTATGTAATTATTTAAAAATCAAACACTTAAACCCTTAGACTGACGGCTATGGCGTGGACGCTTGACGCATATGAGTTTGAACCAAATTATATCTATAAATATGATTTAAATGAGGATAATTCTTGATAAAAATCTATAATATATGGGAAACAAAAATGTAAAATGTTATTAAATCGCTGATTTAATATTGTTTTGTAA
>JAOZVH010000086.1 GCA_029938235.1 Bacteroidales bacterium | reverse complement strand
AGGATATTTTAATGTATATAGAAAAAAATATATTGAAATGAAAAAAAAATTTTTTTCAAAAAAACACCAATTTTTTTAATTTTCTTGGAAAATATTTATTTTATAAAAAATCATTTTAGATAAAAATTAAAATAGAATTGCATTTTTCTTTTTTTTAATCTTATCTTTTTGAATAAAATCTAATCTATATTTTTCACTAATTTTTCCATTATTTTGTAGTCTATTTTGTATCATTTCAAAATATTTTTTGTGTAATTCACAACTAATAAAATTTCTTTTTAATTCTTGACAAAGTACAATTTCAGAACCACTACCTCCAAAATGAATAAAAATATCATCTTCTTCTTTTGTTGTAGCTTTTATTAATAACTCAACAAGAGGCAAAGGTATTTGACAAGAATGAAAAGTTTTATCCTTTGAAACATTTTTAACTAAATTATAATTTAGCCACGAATAAGGCATCCTCCCTTTATGTCCTTGTGCAATTCGTTGTTTTATTCGTTTATCATTTGGGTTTAAGTAAGGTTGAACAACTTGTTCTTTATAAAAATGATTATGTTTTGTTTTCGTTACGTGTAAAATAGAACGATGTGCATTTGTAAATTTTCGTGGACTATGACCTACATTTGTATTATAGACCCAAACATAATCAAAAACATCATGAGCGACATTATCTAAATATTTTACTCTTAAATGTGCATTCTGTTTTGGATAATTAATTAAAAAAAAATTGCCTGTTTCCTTTAAAATTCTAAAACTTTCTTTTGCTAATTCAATATACCACTCAATATATTTATCCCACTTTTGTGTATAGTTTTTTCCTGCATAATTGATACCTACATTATAATCTGGGTCGCTATAAATCATATCTACAGAGTTATCAGGTAATGCTTTTAATATTGAAATAACATCTTTATTAAATACTTGATTTCTAAAATTTTGTAACATTTTATTTTTGAATTAATTGATAAGTAGCTGATTTTAAAAATTTAATAGAAGAAATATCATAAGGGTTTGAGAAAGTATAAGCCCAAAGATGAATATCATTCGTTTTTGTATTTCTGACAAGATAGACACAAATAATTTTTTTCAATTTATCATTGATATTTTTATCTTTTTTAGCTTCATAATAATATAAAAAAGGGTGATAAATTTGATAAATTGCAAAATTGTCAGGTTGACCATTTTTAGCTTCAAAAACACCTATAGTGCCTTGATACTCAATCGTTAAATCTATTTCTATCTGTATATTTTCTAAATTAACGAGAATATCTTGACTTAACAAATAAGAAAAATTTGTTTTTGTTCGGTGTGGAAAATAAGTTTTAGGTCTTTTAAAAATATCAATATCATTAAATTCTGTATCTTTTCCAAATAAAAAATGATGTAATATTCTTTGATTATTGGCAACTGATAAAATATTACTTTCACTTGTATTATATAAATTCAGTAAACTCTTTTGATATTCCCATTTTATAATATTTTCGATAGGTTCAAATTGATGATACACTAAATTAATACCTTTGATAAATTGATGTTTTCCATCTCCAAGATGAATAATAGCAAAATCATTTTCTTTTAAAATTGCAGGTAATTTTTCTTTATTATCTATTTTTGTGGCATCAAAAGGGTTCCCAAATTGATATTTTTGAGCTATCTTTTTAACTAATTTATTGTCAAATTGATAATTTTCATTTTTTTGACAAACCTTAAATAATGCTGTTAAAACTTTTTCTTTTTTATTCATTTATTTGGTTTTTATAAAAATGCCGTAAGTCAAAACTTACGACATTTTATTTTATGCTTTTTCAATTAAAATAGCAGTTTCTACGTCTGTATCAATTTCTACTTTTTTCACGATTTTACCGTTGAAATTTTCTATTAAATCAACGCTGTTTGCCAATGTTTGTGCGGAAAGATAATCTTTGTAGTTTGTAATTGCTTCATTGATGGCAGGGTGCTTTTGTATTTGTAAATGTATTTTATCCGTTACATCTAAACCGATTTCTTTACGCAAATTCTGAATACGATTTACAAATTCTCTTGCAATTCCTTCTTGTTTCAAAGTTTCCGTTACCGTAATATCAAGAGCAACCGTTAATTTTCCACTTGTCGCAACCAACCAACCTTCAATATCTTCAGAAGAAATTTCCACTTCCGAAAGCAAAATTTCTAATTTTTTATCCTTGATATTCAATAAATAAGAACCTTCATTTTCTATTTTTTGTATATCTTCCTGAGAAAAATTATTAATTTCTTTCGCCACAAATTTCATTAATTTACCCATTTTCCTACCAAGAGCCTTGAAATTAGCTTTTATTTTTTTCTTAATAATACCTCTGGTTTCTGTAAGATATTCTATTTCTTTGATATTTACTTCAGATAAAATAATATTTTCTATTAACTCAATCTGAGTTTGCATATTTTTATCTAAAATCGGTATCATTATTTTTTGAAGCGGTTGTCTAACTTTCAAACTTTCTTTACGTCGTAAACTCAAAACCATAGAAGAAATTTTTTGAGCCATTGCCATACGTTCTTCCAAAGACTTGTCAATAAAGTTTTCATTATATTCAGGAAAACTTGTTAAATGTACGCTTTCACAAACATTTTTGCCTTTGACATTTGCCAAATCCAAATATAATTTATCCATATAAAACGGAGCAATTGGACAAGATAATTTCGCAATGGTAAATAAAGCATTGTAAAGTGTTTGATAAGCAGAGATTTTATTGTCAGAATATTCGCCTCCCCAAAAACGTTTTCTATTCAAACGAACATACCAATTACTTAAATTTTCCGTTACAAAATTTTGAATTAAACGAGATGCCTTAGTCGGTTCATAATTTTCATAAGCATTCGTAACATCTTTAATCAAAGTATTCAATAGAGAAATTATCCAACGGTCAATTTCTGGTCTTTTGTTTAACGGAATTTCTTTTTCGCTATAATTAAAATTATCAACATTTGCATAAAGTGCAAAAAATGAATAAGTATTGTAAAGTGTTCCGAAAAATTTACGTTTTACTTCGTCAATGCCAGAAATGTCAAATTTTAAATTATCCCAAGGTTGAGCATTACTTATCATATACCAACGAAGTGGGTCAGAACCATATTTTTCTATAGTTTCAAATGGGTCAACAGCATTGTTCAAACGTTTAGACATTTTATGTCCATTTTTATCCAAAACCAAACCATTAGAAATAATATTTTTAAAAGCAACAGAATCAAATAACATTACAGCAACAGCGTGAAGCGTAAAAAACCAACCTCTTGTTTGGTCAACTCCTTCGGCAATAAAATCAGCTGGATAAAATTCTTTAAAATCATTTTTATGCTCAAAAGGATAATGCATTTGTGCATAAGGCATAGCACCAGAATCAAACCAAACATCAATTAAATCTAATTCCCTAAACATTTTTTTACCACTTGCAGAAATTAGAATTATGTCATCTACATTTGGACGATGTAAATCAAATATATCGTAATTTTTTTTAGAAAAATTACCAATTTCAAAATCTTGCAAAGGATTGTTTTTCATAAAACCATATGCCACAGATTTCTGAATTTCTTTTTTCAATTCTTCCACCGAACTGATACAAATTTCTTCTTTATTATCTTTTGTCCTCCAAATTGGCAAAGGCGTTCCCCAATATCTTGAACGTGATAAATTCCAATCCATTAAGTTTTTTAACCAGTCGCCAAAACGTCCTACTCCTGTAGATTTTGGTTTCCAGTTTATGGTTTTATTTAATTCTATCATTCTGTCTTTGACAGCAGTGGTTTTGATAAACCAAGAATCTAAAGGATAATATAAAACAGGTTTATCTGTTCTCCAGCAATGTGGGTAAGAATGTTCGTGTTTTTCTACTTTGAAAGCCTTATTTTCCTTTTTTAGTTTAATAACTATTTGAATATCAACAGTTTCATCTTTTTCTGTCAAATTTGGATCATAAGCATTTTTAACAAATTTACCGGAAATTTCACCGCAACCATCAATAAATTTACCTGTTTTATCTACCAAAGTTAATGAACCAATACCATTTTGTTTTGCAACTTTCATATCGTCAGCACCAAAACTTGGAGCAATGTGAACTATTCCAGTACCATCTTCAGTAGTAACAAAATCACCCAAAATTACACGAAAAGCATCACCATCTTTGGGCTGTTGATATGGCAATAATTGTTCGTAAGAAATACCGTTTAACTCTTTTCCTTTATACTCTTCTAAAACTTGATAAGGAATTTTTTTATCACCTGCTTTGTAATCTTGTAGGTTTAATTTTCCATTCTTTTTAGAAAAATAATTGGAAAATAATTCTTTCGCTATTATAACCGTTATTGCTTTTCCTGTATATAAATTGAAAGTTCTAACTTTAAAATAAGTTATATTTTTACCAACTGCAAGAGCAGTATTTGAAGGCAAAGTCCATGGCGTTGTTGTCCAAGCTAAAAAATATATTGGTGTATCAATATTTTCAAATAAAAATTTCGATTTTTCATTTTTTACAACTTTGAATTGAGCAACTGCAGTTGTGTCTTTTACATCACGATAACAACCCGGTTGATTTAATTCGTGTGTGCTTAAACCAGTTCCAGCTGCTGGAGAATAAGGCTGTATAGAATAACCTTTATATAAAAATCCCTTTTTATAAAGTTCGCCTAACAAATACCAAAGTGTTTCTATGTAACGATTATCATAAGTTATATAAGGGTCAGACATATCCAACCAAAAACCCATTTTTTTAGTTAAATCTTCCCAAATATCTGTAAATTTCATTACGTCTTTTCTACATTCATTATTGTAATCCGCAACAGAAATTTTTTTGCCAATGTCTTCTTTTGTAATTCCAAGAGATTTTTCTACGCCCAACTCAACAGGTAAACCATGAGTATCCCAGCCAGCTTTTCGCTTTACATGAAAACCTTGTAAAGTTTTGTAACGACAAAAAATGTCTTTTATCGCTCTTGCCATTACGTGATGAATTCCCGGTTTTCCGTTTGCTGAGGGCGGACCTTCATAAAAAACAAATGTTGGATTACCTTCGCGTGTTGTTAAACTTTTTTCGAAAGTTTTATTTTTATCCCAATTTTCTAAAATTTCTTTGTTAATTGCAGAAAGGTCTAAATTTTTGTATTTATTAAATTTCATTAAAAATTTTTTTATAAAATATTTTTGCAATTTTAATAAAAAAAATTAAATATTAAAAAAAATTTTTTCAAAAAATGCCGAAATTTTAATGATTTTTTATAATTTAAAAAAAAATTTTTTTGAAAAAACGATGAAATTTTTAGAGATTTTGAAATAAAAAAAAATTTTTTCAAAAATCGTCCAAAATTTTAATAATTTATAATTTATAATTTCGAAATAAAAATCATTAAAAAATGTCGTTTTTTCTTATTTAAAATCTTCTTTTTATAACAATAAAAATTACTACAGGAATACCAAATAATGCAGTAACTGTATTAATTGGTAAATTTGTATTTTCTGGAATTTGAGATATAATATCGCTTAGAAGCATCATTATTGAACCTATTAAAATACTTGCAATTGTTAAAGTGTTATGGTTTGCCGTTTTGAAAATAAATCTTGAAATATGTGGAACAGCAATTCCAATAAAGGCTATGGGACCACAAAAAGCTGTAACACTTCCTGCCATTAAAACGGTGCTAAAAAAAATTATAATTCTACTGTTACGAACATTTAAACCCATAGTTTTTGCATAATTTTCTCCGAGCATTATAAGATTTAATATTTTTGAGGAAAATAAAGAAATTAATAAAGCAAACAAAATAATTGGAGTTAAAATTATTAACTGAGATTTTGTTATCATTAAACTTCCCATTGTCCAAATTACAAAAGATTTTAACATAGCCTCTGAACTGAAATATTGCAAAATGCTAATGATGGAACTTGCCGCACTGCCAAACATTATTCCCATTATTAAAACTGTCATTACGTTTTTTACACGCATAGAAACAAATAAAATCAATAAAAGGACAAAAGTTGAACCAATTAAAGAGGCAATAATTATTGTTAAATTTCCTATAATTTGAAATAAAAAATTACCAACAAAAAATGAACTTCCCAAAACAAAAATTGCCACTCCCAGAGACGCACCAGAACTAATTCCAAGTATATAAGGTCCCGCAAGTGGATTTCTAAAAATTGTCTGCATTTGTAAACCACTGACAGATAAAGAGGAACCAACTAAAATCGTTGTAATTGTTTTTGGCAAACGAATATCAAAAAAAATAATTTCAAAAAAAGGAAAATCCGATGTTTTTGTGAAAAATAATTTAATTATTTCTTTCAAAGGTATTTCTACAGAACCAACAATTAAATCTATAAAAAAAAGTAAAATCAATAAAAAAATTAATATTATCCAAATAATTTTTTTTTTATACATTTAAACCTATTTCGGCAGCTTTTTTTAACATAAATTCGTAAGCTTCTTCATAATCATTTTTTATTAAACCATCTAAAATAGCTTCTTTAATGGAATTTTTAATAATTCCTACATTTCTTGATGCTTGAATATTAAAAGTCTCCATAATTATTTCGCCAGAAATTGGTGGTTGAAAGTTTCTAACTTTATCTTTTTCTTCAATTTCTCTCAGTTTTTTTCTAACAATTTTAAAATTTTGCAAATATTTTTTCACAAGACTTTCGTTCTTAGAAGTAATATCTGCTTCACAAAGTGCCATTAAATCGTCAATATCATTTCCAGCTTCAAAAAGCAAACGTCTAACTGCAGAGTCACTAACAATATCTTTTGATAAAATAATTGGTCTTAAATGTAAAGAAACCAATTTTTTTACATATTTCATTTTTTCATTAATTGGTAATTTCAAATTTTTAAAAATTTGTTTTACCATACGTTCTCCGACAACTTCATGTCCGTGAAAAGTCCATATATTATTTTGAAATCTTTTTGTAATTGGTTTTCCAATATCATGCATTAAAGCCGCCCAAAGCAACCATAAATTAGAAGTTTTTTTTGCAAGATTATCAATAACTTCCAGTGTATGAAAAAATACATCTTTGTGTCCGACATTATTTATTATTTTCTTTCCTTTTAATCTGTGAAATTCTGGAAAAATTATTTTTAATAAACCTGTATTATATAAAATTTTAAATGCAATGGATGGTTTTTTTGACATTAAAATTTTATTTAGTTCTTCTGTAATTCGTTCCTTAGAAACAATTTTCATTCTATTCTTTTGCTCGGAAATTGCATTATAAGTATTTTTTTCAATTTTGTAATTTAATTGCGAAGCAAAACGTATTCCTCGCATCATTCTAAGAGGGTCGTCAGAAAAAGTTTTTTCTGGTTTCATCGGAGTTTTTAAAATTTCTTCTTTTAAATCATTAATTCCATTAAAAGGGTCTATTAATTTTCCAAAATCGTTTTTATTTAGTGAAATCGCCATAGCATTTATAGTAAAATCTCTACGTTTTTGGTCGTCTTCGAGAGTTCCATTTTCTACCATTGGTTTTCTTGAGTTTCTTTTATAGGATTCTTTTCTTGCTCCGACAAATTCTATTTCATAATTTTCATATCTTAACATCGCTGTACCAAAATTTTTGAAAATAGAAATTTTTGTATTTTTCCCTATATTTTTAGCAACTTTTTTTGCAAGTTCTATTCCGCTTCCAAGAACAACAATATCAATATCTTTAGAATTTCTACCGATTATTAAATCTCTAACGAAACCACCTATTACAAAACTTGGTTTATCTTCCAATTCTCTAATAATTTCAAATATTTTATGAGTTAAATATTTTTTCATTAAATATATTTTTAAAATAATTTTCAAATTAAAAAAATAAAAATCAAATTTTTTATAATTTTTTTCAAAAAATTATTGAATATTATTAAATGAGGAATATAAAAATTAAATTATCTATAAATTAGAATTTTTTCAAAAAAATCTTCAAATTTTTTAATGATTTTTTGAAATTAAAAAAAAATTTTTTTTTCAATAAAACGGCATTTTTTAATGATTTTTTAAATTAAAAAAAATTTTTTCCAAAAAACGACAATTTTTTAATGATTTTTTTAAATTATTAAAAAAATTTTTTTCCAAAAAACGGCATTTTTTTTATGATTTTTTAAATTATTAAAAAAAAAATTTTTTTCCAAAAAACGACAATTTTTTAATGGTTTTTTAAATTATTAAAAAAAACTTTTTCCAAAAAACGACAATTTTTTAATGGTTTTTTAAATTATTAAAAATTTTTTTTCTTAAAAAACGACAATTTTTTAATTATTAAAAAAATTTTTTTCCAAAAAACGACAATTTTTTATTATTTAAAAAAAAATTTTTTCCAAAAAACGCCGAAATTTTAATGATTTTATAAATTTTAAAAAAAATTTTTCCAAAAGAATGCCGAAATTTTAATTTAGATTATTTTTTAGCTATTACAAGCATTTCAAAATCTTTATGATTTAATTTATGCTTTCTTGAAAAACTTCCCAATTTTGCTCCAAAAATTTCTATTTTTTTGTATCCAAGAGTTTTTAACAACCAAGTTATTTCAGAAGGCATATAAAATCTTTCGTTACATTCTAAGATTTTTTTATTTCCAGAATCATCTTCAAATTCTATCTCACTATAATTTCTAAATGTCATTAAATCAAAATTATCTTCTTTATGTTTTGCATTTCCATCATCTTTTTCAGAATTGCAAAATTCAGATGCAGAATTCATCAGAGGAAATAAACCATTTAGAGTTGTAAATATAAATATGCCTTTTTCTCCTATAGAATTTTTAACACTTTTTAAAATGTTAAAATTCATTTCGTCTGTTTCCATCAAAGAAAATCCACCTTCACAAATCATAATTGCTGCATCAAACTCATTACTAAAGCTTAAATTTCTAGCATCTTGTTTATGAAAATCTATTGTCAAATTATTTTCTTTTGCATTTTTTTTTGCTTTTTCCAATTGATTTTCAGACAGATCAACTCCAACAACCTTATAATCTCTTTTGGTTAATTCTATGGCATGTCTTCCTGTTCCACATCCTACATCTAAAATACGCAAGGATTTATTTTGCTTCAATTCTTTTTCAATAAAATCACATTCTCCAATTGTTCCTTTTGTAAATGATTCCTGCTCATATTTGTTTGCATAATTTTCAAAAAGAGATTCGTACCATTGTTTTTTTTTCATTTCTTAAAAATAAATTTAAATTTTAAATTGCAAAATAATAGAAATTCAAAAAAAACGTTTTTTTTGAAAAAAAATATAAAAAAAAATGTCAAAAAAATTTTTAGATATAAAAAATGTAGGAAATTTTATTTCAAAAAAAGAAATTTTACATTTTGAAAAAGAAGTAAAAAATCACATTTTAAATATAGAAAACCGTAAGGGTGTAGGAAATGAATTTACTGCGTGGAATAATTTACCAAATTCATTTTCAAAAGAGCAATTGAAAGATATTCAAAAAACTTCTAATTTTCTATCTTCAAATTCAGAGATTGTTGTTGTTATTGGAATTGGTGGTTCTTATCTCGGAGCAAAAGCTGTTATAGATGCTCTGAGTGATAATTTTAATTATTTAAAAAATAATAAAAAAAATCCTTTAATTTTATTTGCGGGACAAAATCTTAGTGAAGATTATTTATTTGAATTATTGGAGATTTTAAAAGAAAAAGATTTTTCTTTAGTTGTAATTTCTAAATCTGGAACAACTACTGAACCAGCAATTGCATTTCGCATTTTGAAAAAACTTTTAGAAGAAAAGTATGAAAAAAATGATTTGAAAAATAGGATAGTTGTAATTACAAATGAAAAAAAAGGTGCTTTAAAAATTTTATCTGATAAAGAAAATTATAAGAAGTTTATCATTCCAGATGATATTGGTGGTCGTTATTCTGTTTTAACTGCTGTTGGACTTTTACCAATCGCCATTGCTGGTTTTGACATAGAAAAACTTTTGCTCGGAGCAAAAAATATGTGTAATTTAACAAAAAGTGATATTGATTTTGAAAAAAATCCTGCTGCAATTTATGCTGTTATTAGGAATATTCTTTATAGAAAAGGAAAAAAAATTGAAATTCTTGTAAATTATAATCCCAAATTAAATTTTTTATCAGAATGGTGGAAACAACTTTTTGGTGAAAGTGAAGGTAAAGAAAAAAAAGGAATTTTTCCTGCAAATGCAAATTTTACAACTGATTTACATTCTTTGGGACAATATATTCAAGATGGTGAACGTACAATTTTTGAAACTGTTATTTCTGTAAAAGAAACAAAACATAAATTGAAAATTCCATTTGATATATATAATATTGATAATTTAAATTATTTGTACGAAAAAAATATAGACGAAATAAATAAAAAAGCTGAAGAAGGAACAACAAAAGCACATTTAGATGGTGGTGTTCCGAATATTAAAATTTCAATGGACAAAATAGACGAATATTCTCTGGGGGAAATAATTTATTTCTTTGAAAAATCTTGTGCAATTAGTGCTTATATTCTTGGAATAAATCCATTTAATCAAGAAGGTGTAGAAGAATATAAAAAAAATATGTTCAAATTATTAGGAAAAAAATAATTTTTATAAATTTCTTTTATGAAAAAAATAGATCTATATATCATAAAAAAATTTTTAGGAACATTTTTTTATGCCATATTATTAATAATTAGCATAGCCGTTATTTTCGATTTCTCGGAAAAATTAGATGATTTTATGGCAAAAAATGCTCCATGGGAAGCAATTATTTTTGATTATTATTTGAATTTCATTCCATATTTTGCAAATTTATTTAGTTCATTATTTACTTTTATTTCGGTAATATTTTTCACTTCAAAAATGGCTTACGATACAGAAATTATTGCAATTCTTAGTAGTGGTGTAAGTTTTAAAAGAATGATGTTTCCTTATTTTGTCTCTGCAACGATTATCGCAATAATTTCTTTTTTTCTTTTGGGTTACATTATTCCACCTGCGAATAAAGTTAGAATAGAATTTGAGGAAGTTTATATAAAAAATCGTTATAGGAATAACAATAAGAATATTCATAAACAAATAAAACCGAATTTTTATATTTATATGGAAACTTATAATAATAATAGAAATATTGGTTATAAATTTTCCATAGAAGAATATGAAAATGGAAAATTAAAACATAAATTAATTTCTGATAATATAAAATGGAATGAAGAAATCCAGAAATGGACAATAGAAAATTATTTTATTCGCACTTTTACCGAAAATGGAGAAATTATTGAAAAAGGTTCTAAAAAAGATACAATCTTAAATATGAAACCTAAGGATTTTGGCAGAAGATTAAAGGTAATAGAAACTATGAATAATAAAGAATTGAGTGAATTTATTGAAGAGGAAAAAATGCACGGAGTTAGCGTAGAAAATTACTTAATAGAAAAACATAAAAGATTTGCTTTTCCTTTTTCCACTTTTATTTTAACTTTAATTGGTGTTTCTCTTGCCTCAAGAAAATTAAAAGGAGGAATCGGTGTTCACGTTGGAATAGGTTTGCTTTTAAGTTTTTCTTATATTTTATTTATGCAAATTTCATCAGTTTTTGCTGTTGGCGGTGGTTTATCACCTTTTGTTGCCGTATGGATACCAAATTTAATTTTTTTATTTATAGGAATATTTCTATATAAAAATGCACCCAAATAATTGAAAATTGAAAATTGAAAATTGAAATTTTCAATTTTCAAAAATTTTATTTTAGTTGTGATTTTAAAAATTCCTCTAATTTTTGTCCACGTAAAGAATGTGCAATAATTTTACCTTCACCATCTATAAGAAAATTCGCAGGAATACCTCTAACTCCATAAGCTCTTGCAGGAACACATCCCCAGCCTTTTAAATCACTAACATTAGTTTCCCAAACTAATCCGTCTTTTTTTATAGCCTCTTCCCAAGAAGATTTCTTTTTATCTAGAGAAACTCCATAAACAGTAAAACCATCACCGTTTTTAAATTTCTTATCTTTATAATTGTTATAAGCATTAACAACAGTTGGATTTTCACGTCTACAAGGTCCACACCATGCTGCCCAAAAATCTATTAAAACAAGTTTTCCTTTTAAAGAAGATAAAGCAATTTCTTTTCCAGAAGGAGATGGTAAATTAATTTCAGGAGCATATTGTCCAATTTGTGTTCCAACTTTTTTATCTTGCAAATCAGATTTATTTTCTTTAAAACCAAGAAAAATTAAAAAACTAATAGACAAAACAAATAATAATGAGTATTTTTTCATAATTTAAAACTTAAAAATATTTTATTAAAAAATTAAAACGCAAACTTAAAAAAAATATTTTAAAAAAAATTAATGTTTTTTTTA
>JAOZVH010000005.1:25750-35557 GCA_029938235.1 Bacteroidales bacterium | reverse complement strand
AAATTTTAATATTTTTTATTTTGAAATTAAAAAAAAATTTTTTTCAAAAATCGTCTAAAATTTCAACATTTTTTATTTTGAAATTAAAAAAAAATTTTTTTTCAAAAATCATCCAAAATTTTAATATTTTTTAATTTGAAATTAAAAAAAAATTTTTTTTCAAAAAACGCCAAAATTTTAAGATTTTTAAATTAAAAATAAAAAAATTTTTTTCAAAAAAATGCAGAATTTTTAATGATTTTTAAATAAAAAAAACGCCAAAATTTTAATGATTTTTGTTTTAAGCACTCAATTTTTATTTCAATTCATTAATTTCACACCAAAATTTTTCAAATTTATCTGTTTTATTGTAATTATCTGCTTTTAAAATATCATCTATTTTATGTAATAGTCTCCAGCCTTTTCTACTTTCTTTTAAAATATCATGTTCAAGCATTAGAGGTATTATCATTTCTTTTATTTTAATAAAATCAAGATTAAATTTATTTTCTAAATTTTCACTATATAAAATGCTTGTTCTTCTGAATGAATTAAGAAATTTGTATGTCAATTTTTTAGCATTTGAAATTTCTTTTTTTATATTTATTTCATCTTTTTCAATATCTAAATATTTTATATTAAATTTTTTCAATATTTCATAAATACGAATAGGAGCAAATCCTTTTTCTATTTCTTCTCCATTTGAATATTTAGAAACACTGGAAATTTCTGAGTTTTCAATAAAGACATTATTAAAATTATTTGATTCATCATCAATTTTAATATCACTAAAAATACAATTAATAAATTTGACATTTTTAAATTTAGTATTTTTAAAAAAAATATTTGTAAAATTAGCTTTATGAAATTCTATATTTTTAATATTTTTATTTTCAAAAACTAAACTTGAAAAAGATATTCTATTTTCAAAAGTATCTCCAAAAATTATAGTTTCTTTTGGTTCAAAACCATTAATTATAAATGGAAAAATTGTTCCTATGTTTACATGTAACATTGAAGGGGTCCATTCTTCTGATATTATTTTTATTAGTATTTGAATTATATTTTTAATATTATCTTCATTTCTCTTCAAAATATTACAAATATATAATCCGACAGTGTCTGGCAGCTGAGAATTATCAAGAAGTAATTTTAATCTATGTAAAGAACTTTCTGGTTTTTCAATTAGTTTTTCAAGAATTTTTACAAATCTATTTGCAATAAAATAATTTTTATATTCAGGATGGTCAAATTTTCTCATCTGAGCATCATTCCCATAATGAACTAACAATGCGTGCATTTTTATCATACGCATAATTGCATCTTGTCGTTTTGTATCAGTAATCTTCCATTGTTCACAAAGTATTCTTGTATTAAGCAATATATCTTCCATTGCTAGTGCTTCTTTTTGTTGGATCCACATATCCTCTGCTATTGAAGTAAGAAGTTCAAAGTGTTGTTTTTTATTTAAATGAGGAATACCATCTTTTGTAATCCATTTATCAGAAACTTCTCTTTTAATAAAATTTTCAATTATATTTTTTACTCCTCCTTCAGAATTAATTTTACCTAAAAATTCTTTAGGAGTATTCTTATATCTAATAATACCTTTTATAATTCTTGAAAATAAAAATGGGATTGAAAGAAAAGCATGTTTTTCTTTTTTTCCAACCAATTTAAATATATCTTCATAAATATATTCTGGTTTATCTTTTCTGTCATTAAAAAAAAGTGCATCTTTCAAATATTTTAAGTTTTCTTTTTTTGACCAATTATTAAGTTTTAATTCATTAAAAACACAATCATTATTTTCTCCCAAAGATTTTGGTAAAATTCTTATTTTTTTAACATAATCATTATAATCAAAAAATGTTCTGCGAGATGCTGCTATAATAATACCTCTACCTTTTAATTGATTTACAAGATTTGTTAAAGCTCCTAATGCTTCTGTATTTCCAGTTTCTGCTGCTAATTCATCAAAACCATCTATAGATAATACTAATAAATTATTTCTAATTAAATAATAAACAGAGGACATATATATACCTGGAATTCTTAGCTCACCTAGATCTCTCATAATTGCTTCATCTAACCTAACTAATTGTCTACCTTGCATATCAACATGCCAAAAAAGAAAATTACTTTTTCTATCAATAAATTTTTTTGCTTGTTTGTATTGAAATTCTTTTAACAAAAATGTTTTACCATATCCAGCATCTGCTGTAATAAAAGTTACCTTTGTACTTGTTGGTAATATACCATAACATTCTTTCATTAACAATTCTAAAGAATCTCCTTCTTCTCCATCAAAAGAATTCTCAAAAGTAAATAAATTTGCTTTACCATCTACAAAAGGTTCATAATAATTATTATTACTTCTGCTTCGACTCTCTATTATTTTATTGGCAAATATATCTAATTTTGCAATTTCTCTTGAAAAAAACTGTTTATATGACATTTCTTGATCATTAAAAATAACATGTAAACCTTCTTTCTCTCTATTTACTACTAACTCAAAAATAATATCTTTTCCAAATCTTTTAAAAGATGCTAAATTTTGAGAAACTTCAACAGAATCTGGCTCGTCAGCAAAAGCTTGTAAATCTCTTATTATTTTTTCTCTAGTTATATTCATATTTGTTAATTTTATAATTTTCAAAAAGTTATATTAAATATTCGTTAATTTTTACAATTATTCCAAATTGTTCCAAAATTATTTTATAATTTTCAAATTTAAATTTATTTTTTATTAGAACAGTAATTTTTTGCTCTTTTTTACATAATTTAGTAGAACTTAGTGCAAGAGAAGGGAAAAAATCTGTATCATCTGAAATCAAAATGATTTCAGAATTTTCTTTTTTTTCTGATGCAGAAATTAAATCACAAGAAAGCATAGTATCAACCATTTTCTGTTGAAAACTAATAAATACATCTTCATTTTTATTATTACAATCTGTTACAGAACAATATTTTCCTTTTTTTTCGTGAACTTTTTCATAATTTTAATAGGACAATTTGCTTTATTTTTTATACAAGTTTCTGTAATTTTATCATTATTTATCCTTAAATTAGAAATTCCTTTTTTTTCTCGCATTGTGTTTTTCCATTTAAATTTTGGTAAAGATATAAGAGCAAACGCTAAATCAATGGAGCCTTTAATTCTTTTCATTTTTTTTATATATGGAAAAACTTTAATATTTGTTATAATTTTTAATATCTCAGAAGCTTTATTGTTTAATTCATTTTTTATAAACCATCCGCCATATAATCTTATATTTATTTCTTCAATTTCATTATTATTTCTAATAATTTCTCCTGCTATATTTTTAAAAATACGCTCGAATTCAATTGGTTTATATTTATCAATTGTTATTTTAAAAAAGTTGTCGAAATCAATTAAAATTATTGCTATTTTATTTTTTCTATACAAAATTATATTATTTTATAATATTTTTTAAATCATTTTTTGATAAAAAAATGCAATTTTAATAAATTGCAAATTAATATAATTTTATTTATTTTTAATAAAAAAAATTTTTTTCCAAAATGTCGAATTATTAATAATTTTTTTAAATTAAAAAAAATTATTTTTCTACAAAAACGCCAAAATTTTATAATTTTAAATTATTAAAAAAATTTTTTCAAAAAAACGCCAAAATTTTAAGATTTTTTAACAAAATTATAAAACAAACATTGGAGTTTTAAAAATAAACCTCCAATGTTAAAAAATTTTTTTTCAAAAATCATCCAAAAATTTAATGTTTTTTAAATTTCAAATTAAAAAAAATTTTTTCAAAAAACGTCCAAAATTTTAAAATTATTAAAAAAAATTATTTTTCTACAAAAACGCCAAAATTTTATAATTTTAAATTATTAAAAAAATAAATTTTTTTCAAAAAAATACAAAAATTTTATAATTTTAAATTATTAAAAAAAAAATATTTTTCAAAAAAACGCCAAAATTTTAAGATTTTTTAAATTATTAAAAAAAATTTTTTTTCAAAAAAACGATATTTTTTTACAATTTTTAAATTTTCATTCTAAAATTTCAATTTCTGTTCTTCTATTTTTTTGTCTTCCTTCTTTTGTTTTATTTGTTGCGATTTCTTTTTTTTCTCCATAACCTATGTGTGAAATTCTATTTTCATCAATTTTTCTTTTTATTAAAAAATCACTAACAGATTTTGCTCTTTCCTCAGAAAGAATTTGATTGTCATTTTCTTCGCCAACATTATCGGTATGACCGCTAATTTGTATTTTTAAATCTGGATTTTTTTTCATAAATTTTAATAATTTATTCAATTCTACGTTAGATGTCTTTTTTAAAACAGCAGAATTTTCGTCGAAAAATATGTTATTCAAAACAATTTTTTTATTTTTTTCTATTTTCTGCATTGGAATATCCATCAAAAAAATTTTTTCAGAATCTTTTAAATTTTTTAAAGAAAAATTTTCAGAATAAAATAAATAGCCTTTCTTAGATACATTCAAAGCGTAATTTCTATTTTTCACTAATGGAACAAGAAATTCTCCATTTCCCGGATTAGAATTAGATTCAACTATAATTTTAGAACTTTCCAAATCTATCAATTCAAAACGAGCTTTTAAAACTTTTTTATCTTTCGCATCAAAAACTTTTCCTTTCACATAAGTTACAAGTATTGGACGTGCTTCTTCATACAAATCAAAAGAATAAATATCCATTTGTCCAAAACCATCTTCTCGTGAAGTGGAAAAATATGCTTTATCTCCTTTTGCATTTACAATCAAACTGCTCTCGTCTTTTGGAGTATTTATTGGATAACCGAGATTTTTTGGTGCTTCCCAAAAACCTTTTATATTTTTTCTTGATAGAAAAATATCGCTTCCTCCCATTCCTGTCCACGAATCAGACGTGAAATAAAGCGTTTGATTGTCAGTGTGAATGAATGGCGAATAATCATCTCCCTTAGTATTAATATTTCTTCCGAGATTTTTTGGATAACTCCATTTTCCATTTCCCAAAGAAACCGATTTCCAAATATCCATTTTTCCAATTCCATCCGGACGAGTACTTGCAAAATATAAAGTTTTTCCATCAGAAGAAATAGACGGCTGAGATTCCCAATAATGCGTATTAATTGGAGCACCTATATTTTGTGCTTTTCCCCAAACATCACCGTTTTTTTTTGAAATGTAAATATCACAACTTCCTTTTCCATCTCTTCTGCCGCAAGCAGTAAAAAATAAATATTGTCCATCTGCAGAAATAGATTGAGCACCTTCATTATTTTGAGTATTAATTTTATTTCCCATATTTCTTATTCTACTCCAACTTCCATCTTCTAATTTATGAGAAATAAAAAAATCCTCTTGAAATTTACTTTCGTTTTCATTACGAATTTCTTTCTTTTGAATACTAACAGTAATAATTAAAGTTTTTTCGTCAGCTGTTATTGTTGGCAAATATTCAGAATTATGCGTATTTATATTCTTTCCGAGATTTACCGGAACAAAAGGAACAGGATTATTTTTTGCTTTGATTCTAAAATCAATTTTATTATCTAAACCATATAAAACTTCTTTGATTTCCTTTTCATAAATTTTATATTTTTTCGCTTTTTCTATATTTTTTTTTGCATCCTTGAATCTTTCAGCATTCATTTCTAAGAAAGCAAGATTAATATAAAGCGAAGGATTATCATCTATACGTGCTGCTTTTTCATATATTTTTATAGCACTATTTGAATTATCGTGTCTCAGATAAATTTTCGCAAGTAAGATATAAGATGGAATAAATGTACTATCTTTTTTTATTATTTTTTTTAATTTTTTTACCGCTTTTTCGTCATTTCCATTTCTATATAATTCAACCGCTTTTTTATAAAAATACATTGCTGTATTATGATTTTGTGAAAAAGAAAAATAAGCTGTTAAAAAAAATAAAAATGTAAAGAAAAATTTTTTCATAATTTCTTTTATTTATAAAAATATAAAAATAGTAAAAAATTATGAAAAAATTTTTTTTAGTCTATTTTTATTCCTAGTCTAGTTAAAGCAGCTGCCACTTTTAAACGCTTTTTTTTTATATTTTTTGTGCTTATTTGAAATCTCAATTTTTCTTTTTCTTTAAAAAAAGAAATTCCAGAACCTTGCATAACTAAGTTTTTTTTATCTGTAACAAATAATGTATTTTTTCCTTCTAATTTTTTCAAAGCTTTTTGAAAAAGTTTCGTTTTGTTATTTGCAAGATAAAGTATATGGCAGTTAGTAATTTCTTCTGCTTTAGAAATATTTTCTATTTTAATTTTTTGATGTCCAGCAACTTTTATTCTTCCTGCAATAGAACTTAATTCTTCACTAACAACGGTATTACCCAGAATTAGTATTTTAAAAAATTCTTCTTTCTCTTTATCTTTTTCCCATTTTATATATTTTGTAAAATTAAAAATAAATAGAGCCTTAAATTTCGCATCTTGTGATTTAGAAAAAGAATTAAAAATAAAGAAAATCAATAAAAGTATAAAGCTTTTGAAAAAAAAATGTTTTTTCATAATATAAAATATTAAAATTATTTTTCATAAAGAAAATAAAAATTTTTTAATAAAAAAAATTTTTGATTTTTTTTAATAAAAAAATAATAATATTTGAAATTGAAAATTATATTATTTATAAAAAATTATGAAAATTTTAGTTACAGGTACAGCAGGTTTTATTGGTTTTCATCTGAGCAAAAAATTAATAGATAGAGGAGATTCTGTTTTTGGTTTAGATAGTATAAACGATTACTATGATGTAAATTTAAAATATGGAAGGTTGTTGGAAAAAGGTATAGACAGGAAATCTATTTCTTACAATAAGAAAGTTGGCAGTAAAAAATATTCCAATTATCAATTTATTAAATTGAATTTGGAAGATAAAGAAAATATCTATAAACTTTTTCGTGAAGAAAAATTTGATAAAGTTGTTAATCTTGCAGCTCAGGCTGGGGTTCGTTATAGTTTAGAAAATCCTCATGCTTATATAGACAGCAATATTGTAGGTTTTACAAATATTTTGGAAGCTTGTCGTCATCATAAAATTCAGCATTTAGTTTATGCAAGTAGTTCTAGTGTTTATGGCTTAAATGAAAATATGCCATTTTCTACGAAAAATAATGTTGACCATCCAATAAGTTTATATGCTGCAAGTAAAAAAAGCAATGAATTAATGGCTCATACTTACAGCCATTTGTTTAATCTATCAACAACAGGTTTACGTTTTTTCACTGTCTATGGAGAATGGGGAAGACCTGATATGGCTTTATTTCTTTTTACAAAGGCGATTTTGGAAAATAGGGCGATAGATATTTACAACAATGGTAATATGCAAAGAGATTTTACTTATATAGCAGATATTGTTGAAGGAATTATTCGTGTAATTGATAATGTTCCAAAGGGAAATCCTAATTGGTCTGGTTTAAAACCAGACCCTTCGTCTTCAAAATCACCTTATAAAATATATAATATCGGAAATAATAATCCAGTTCAATTGATGGATTTTGTTTATGCCATAGAAGAAGCACTTGGCAAAAAAGCGGATAAAAATTTTATGCCGATACAAAAAGGTGATGTACCATCTACTTATGCTGATGTTTCTGGTTTAATTAACGATTTGAATTATAAACCAGAAACAAATATTAAGAAAGGAATTAAAAATTTTATTTCTTGGTATAAAAAATTTTATGAAAAATAATTTTTTTCTTCCAATCAAAAAAATTTGATAATTTTTTTGATTGGAATTTTGGAATTTTTTAATTTTATATTAATTTGCAAAAAAAATGACAAATTTGGAATTACCATCTATAATAAATTATAAAAATAATTTATTAAAAAATGAAAATATTAATTTTCAAATGGAATTAAATTATTTTGAAAAAAAATATCATATTTCTTCTAAAAATTTTTATAAGGATTATAAAAAAGGTAAAAAAAATGACATAGAAGATAATTTATTATGGGCAGGGTTATATGAAATGCTTATTGAAAATAATGAAAAAATATTAATTCTAAAAAAATTATAAATTAAAATTTTAATTAATTTTAAAATAATATTATTGAAGCATACGAGCTATATTTGATTAATATTTTAATTGAAATTTTAAATTCCAATAATTTTTTTTTTAATTAGATTTATGGAATTTTTTTAATTTTGAGAAATTAATTTTTTTAAAATTAAAAATATGGTAATTCCTTTTTCGCCTCCTCGTATAGATGATAAAATTATAAATGAGGTCATTGCTGCTTTAAAATCTGGGTGGATAACAACCGGAGCAAGAACGAAACTTTTTGAAAAAAAACTTTCTGCTTATAATGGAAATCCAAATACTTTATGCACAAATTCTGCAACTGCTGGATTAGAACTTGTTTTAAGATGGTTTGGTGTTGGAAAGAATGACGAAGTTATTATACCAGCTTACACTTATTGTGCAACTGCAAATGTTGTAATTCATTGCGGAGCCAAACCTGTATTTGTTGATGTAAATAAAGAAGATTTTAATATTTCTGTTGAAGAAATTAAAAAGAAAATAACAAAGAAAACTAAGGTAATTATGCCTGTAGATTTTGCAGGTATGCCTTGCGATTATAAGGAAATTAATGAACTTGTAAAAAAAGAAAATATCAAATCTTTGTTTGTTGCCAAAAGTAAAATGCAAGAAAAACTCGGAAGAATTTTAATTTTGTCTGATTCTGCACATTCATTGGGAGCGAGTTATTTCGGGAAAAAAACTGGAAGTTTAACAGATATTAGTGTTTTTTCTTTTCACGCAGTCAAAAATTTAATAACTGCTGAGGGTGGAGCAATTGCTTTTAATTTACCTGACCCTTTTGATAATTTAGAAGTTTACAAATATTTTGCTATTTTTGGTTTGCACGGACAAAGTAAAGATGCGCTGGCAAAAACAAAAAAAGGCTCTTGGAAATACGATGTAATTGAAGCAGGTTACAAAACAAATATGACAGATGTTCTTGCTGCAATTGGATTAATAGAGTTAGAAAGATATGAAAATGACACCTTGAAAAAACGTAAATTTATTTTTGATAAATATACTGAAGCTTTTTCTAATAATAAAATTTTTCAAATTCCTGTTTACAAAAAAAACAATAAAATTTCATCTTTTCATCTTTATCCGCTTAGGATTAAAAATATTAATGAAGAGCAAAGAAATGAAATTATGAAAAGAATTTTCAATAAAAATGTGTCTGTAAATGTACATTTTCAACCATTGCCGATTTTATCTTTTTATAAAAACCTTGGTTATAAAATTTCCGATTTTCCAAATTCTTATGACAATTATTCAAGAGAAATTAGCATTCCTGTATTTTATAATATGACAGAAAAAAATATCAATAAAGTTATTTCTGCTGTAAATAATTCAATATAAAATTTCATTGTTTACATTTGTGTACACAAATGTAAACAATGAAATTCATACAAAAAATTAAAAAATTTTGACAAATTTGAAAAATCAAAATTTTTTATCTGAAAAATCATAAATTTTAATGTATTTTTTAATCAAAAATACAATTTTTTTATGTAGATAATTACCTATTTATCAATTATTTAAATATAGTTATCTAAATTAATTGTTTAGATAAATTCAAATTGATTTTTCATTATTTAAAAATAATGAAAAATTAACTATATTTAAGGAGTTTTTTTATTATTTTATTGATGATTACTATAATAATAAAAAGTGGTTTAAAAAATGCTTTAAATTCTTTTTATATATAAAATTCTTTTTAATTAAATATATATTTTTATATAAAAATATATAAAAAATTTTATTTTTAATTTTTTTCATTAAAA
>JAOZVH010000005.1:0-25650 GCA_029938235.1 Bacteroidales bacterium | reverse complement strand
ATACACGTTTACATTTGTGTACACAAATGTAAACGTGTATTTGTGGGAGTTTTTATTAAATAATAAATTATAATTGAAATTTATAATATATTAAATAATATTTTCATTAAAATACACGTTTACATTTGTGTACACAAATGTAAACGTGTATTTGTGGGAGTTTTTAATAAAAAATTGTTTTTTTATTAAAAATATTTTTTTTATTTTTGTAAATTATTAATAATAAATATTTTTATGAAAGATAGAATAAAAAAACTAATAGAAACAGAGAAGATGTCTTCTTCTCAATTTGCGGAAGCAATAGGTGTTCAACGTTCTAATATTTCTCATATACTTTCCGGACGCAATAGACCAAGTTTAGATTTTATAGAAAAATTATTAAATGTTTTTAAAGAAATTAGAACAGAATGGTTGATGCTTGGAAAAGGAGAAATGTATATTAAAAAAGAAGAAGAAAAAAAGAAAATAAAAAAAGAGATTCCTTTGAAAAAGGAAAATAATAAATTAGAAAAAATAGATTTTACAAAAGAAAACACAAATAAAATTGAAAAAGGAAATTCAATAAAAGAGGAAAAAGAGAAAAAGAAAAAAAAATCTAAAAAAAATAAAAAAGAAAAGTCAAAAGAAAGAAAAAAGAAAAAAGAAAAATCTTTTCCTTTTTTTGATAAAGACAAAAATGTTAAAAAAATATTTATTTTTTATTCTGATAATACTTTTGAAGAATTTTCACCTTTTAAATAAATTTTTATCTTATTAAAGTTATATAACCAGTTCTTATTTTTGTTTTGTCCTTTATATCTATAATATACCAATAAGTTCCGGAAGGTATTTTTTCCCCTTGATAATTTCCATCCCAACCTATGTAATCTCCTTTGTATTTCACAAGAAGTTTTCCAAATCTATCGAAAATTTTTATTTCGGCTTCCGGATAAAAACCTATAAATTCTATTTTCCAAATATCATTTATTCCGTCACCATTTGGAGTGAAAGCAGAAGGAATTTTTACAGAAATGTCAGAATCAATAATTTTAAAATTATTAGAACTAATTTGACAATCATTTTCTCCTTTCACAAAAACATAATAATCTCCATATTTTAAATTATAAAAAGACGGTGATTCTTGAAAATCAATATTATTTAATGAATATTTTAAAATTCCCATACCACCAGAAGCTTTTATATGAATTTCTTTATTTCTGGAAATATCTATTTTTTCAATCTTTGGAACAGCTTTTAAATTTAAATTTATAGTATCACTATTATAACAATATTTATTTTTTACAATGGCGAAATATTCTCCAGAATTATAAACTTCTATATTTCTACTTGTTTCTCCATTGGACCATAAATAAGAATCAAATTCCATATTAGTAGTAATATTATAATGATTAGCACATAAAGTTCTATCATCACCAATAAATATTTCTGGTTTTTTCGCTAAGAAAATATTTATATTTATAAAAGCTTTACAAGAATTTATATCTGTAACTTCGACCCAAGTATTTCCAATTTTGTCAGTTGTAAAATATGGTAAATTTGTTCCATCTTCCCAAAGATAATATGTCGCATTTTCATAAAAAGCATTTAGAGTAATAGTTTCATTTTCACAAACTGCTGTATCAAGAGGAAGATTTATTTCAGGTAAATTATAAATTAAAATTGTTTTTTGTAAAATTTCGCTCATAGTATCATTATAAAAAATTTCCACTTCAATTAAAAATTCCCCATAGTTTTTATAAGTATGCGTAGGATTTTTTTCCGTAGAAAAATTTTCAGATGAATTTATATCTCCAAAATTCCATAAAATATTATCTATAATTTCTTCATTATTAATATTGAATCTACTAATTGAATTTATACAAATTCCGTCAATATTAAAATCAAAAACTTGTGAATAAGTAATTTTATAAAAGTTAAAAAAAATACATAAAAACAATAAAAAAAAATTTTTATTCATAATTTTTCATCAAAAAATTAATTCAAATTTATATAAAAAATTTATAAAATATCTAAAAAAATCGGCAAGTGATCGCTATAACCATCATTAAATTTAAAACCTAAATAAGTCCGAAACGGTTTTGTGCCAAGATTTTTTTTATCTTCTTCTAATAAGAAATCATTTTTATAAATAAAAACACTTTTTTTATTTGTATAAATTTTTTGTTTTTTATCCAATAAATTTCCAGAAACAATAAACTGGTCAAATAATTGCCATTGAAATCTATATTTTATCGTTCCGAGATTTTCTTCATTTTTTAAATGAAAACTCAAATTATATAAATTATTTTTTTTTATATTTTTCAAATTTAATTTTGCATCTAAATCTATTTTTAAACTTTCATTTTCTGGTTGGTCATTTAAATCACCCATTATTACAATTTTTGAATTAATATTTTCATTCAAAATAGAATCTGTTTTTTGTTTCAAAACAGAAGCGACATATTTTCTATATGGACGACTTTTTATTTCGCCTCCATATCTCGAAGGAAAATGAGCAACAAATAAATGTAAAATTTCATTTTTAATTTTAATTTTTCCTCTGACATACAAAATATCCCTTGTTTTTTTATCTTTGTCAAAAGGGAAATTAATTTCTATTGCATTATAATTCAAAGGTAAAAACTTATCTTTTTTATAAAATAATGCGACATCTATACCTCTTCTATCTGGAGAGTCTTTATGAATAATTTTATAATTTGCTTTTTTTAAAGGTGTAAATTTTAGTAAAGCATCAAGAACAAAACGATTTTCTATTTCACAAAGTCCAACTATTTCTGGAAAATTCCAAGCACCAACAGCAGTTATAATCTGAGAAATATTTTTTAATTTTTTATAATATTTATATTTTGTCCAATGTCTCGTTCCATTTGGAAGAAATTCTTCATCTCTTTTTTTGGGATCATCAATGGTGTCAAATAAATTTTCAACATTATAAAACATTATTCTAAAATTTTTTCTTTCTTTTATAGAATACTCCTGAGAAAAATTTTTTCCTAGGAAAAAAAATAATAAAATATAAAATATTATTAATTGTTTCATTTTTTAATAAAAATTTTTTTCAAAAATATAATTTATTTTTTAATAAACATTATTTTAAATAATGTTTTTCAAATTAAAAATTTTGGGCGTTTTTCAAAAAAAATTTTTTCCAAAAAACGCCTAAAATTTTTAATTTATTTTCAAAAAAAATTTTTTCCAAAAAACGACCAAAATTTTTAATTTTAATTCAAAAAAATTTTTTCCAAAAAAACGCCTAAAATTTTTAATTTTAATTCAAAAAAAAATTTTTCCAAAAAAACGCCGAAATTTTTAATTTTAATTCAAAAAAAAATTTTCCCAAAAAACGCAATTTTTTTAATTTAATTTAGATTTTTGAATGCTAAATATTTTCTTAGATTTTTTTGCTCAAGCTCTTGCATATAAACTTCCATAAATTCATAGTCAGGTTCACATTGTGAGTTTATAGGAAGATACAATTTTTTCTCTGGTAAATCTTTACTTGATAATTGATTTCCGTAAGAAATATTCTTAACTGATCTTTTTATTAAATACACAATAAACTCAGCTAAATATTCATTTAATTTTCTATTTTTTATTTGTACTGCATGAATTTTCATATCTAAACTTGCAGTGTATGAATGAAAGAAAACTCCACCTAAAAACGAAACAGAAATAAAATTACTTAAACTTCTATAATTTTTATGATTTGGAATATTAGTAAGTTTAACAATACCATTATTTTGTTCAGTAGCAGAAATCCGAGGATAACTTCCAACTTTTAAATGTTTTTTTTGCACATTGGCACCTGTAAAAATATTAAATAAATCTTTAATTTTAAACTCTCCCCATTTTTTTTCAGAAAGTGAAATTACCCCCCCCCGATAAGTGCTTGATTTTCAGTGAGATATGGTTTTTATATCTTTCTAATAATTTATATTCTATCATTCTCATGTAGTTTTCCATAAATTCATAATCAGGAGTGTTGTTTTTGTTTAATGGGAGAATTATTTTTTGTCTTTTTAGTCTATCGCTAAATGCTTTTCTTCCAAATGCATATTTGTTTTTATTAGACGAAATCAGATTTGAAATAAATATTCCGGAATATTTATTTAATTTTTCATTAGAAAATATTGTAATTTCATCACTTGCTGTAAACTCACCTTTTACATAAAAAGAATCACAAAATGTAGTTGTAATTAATTTGTCTTTTTCTATAAATAATGGGTTTGAAATAAAATCGGTTAAACCATTATTTGAAGAGCTTGCAGAGTAATATGAAAGATTACCTTTTTCTCTATTGTTCTCAGTTAATCTTTTTCCTCTTTGAATTTCCGAAAAAATTTCATTTATAAAAAATTCTCCCCATTCTTTATCATTAATATTTATCTTTATTTTATTTTGGATTTTTTTTTTTGTTGTTTGATTTTCTTCAAACAAATATTCTCTATTTTGCATAATCATGTTAAACTCAAAAGAGAGATAATCAGCCATAGTTTTTTCAAAATCCTCTTTTTTAGGAATTTCATCATTAAAATAATAAAAAGAATGCAGCCATTCGTCTTTTGGTTTTACTGTTGTTTTGACCATAAATTTACTTTCGGCGGGTGCATCATTTTCCCAGCAATTCAAAAGTTGTACTTTTTTTTCTTTTGCAACTTCGGTTTCTATTAGCCCTATGTGTTTATTTATTTCAAAACCGTCATCTTCAAAATTAATAAATTTACAATATTTTTTTTCGGCATGTGGTTTGTGAGCCGTAAAAATAGCAATGCACGGATTCGTTCCTATACCATAAAATGTTTCTTTATTTAATGTAATAACTCCTTCAAGCGTATGATTTTCGAGAATTATTTCTTTTACTTTTTTATCTTTTTTTGTTTTTCCAACCATAGTAGATTGTGGAACTATTACGGCACATCTTGCATCATTTGCGAGACTGTCTAAAAGATGTTTTGTAAAATTAATTTCTGATAAATGAGCGGTATCTTTTCCTTTTGATTGTGAATATGGGGGGTTTATAAAGCCTACGGAATAATTTTTTTCTCTTAATTCTTTGGCAGTTTTTGAAAGGAAATCAGTACATATTAAATTGCTTTTTCCATCATCTCTTAGTATCATATTTGTTGTTGCAATAGAAAACATATCTTCTCTAATTTCTATACCGTGTAATTGATTGGATTTTATATTCTTTTTTTCTTCTTTATCTTTGGTCATATTTTCCATGCGGTACATAGCCGAAATAAGAAATCCAGCAGTTCCACAACAAGGGTCAAAAACATGGTCGTCTTTTTTTATATCTACTAAATCGCAAAATAGTTCAGTGATATGATTTGGCGTTAAAACTACGCCCAAAGTTTGTCCGTCTCCTCCGCTGTATCGCATAAATTCACCATAAAAATTCCCAAGTATATCTTCTTTTGCATTTGCTTTTATTGATGCTAATATGTTATTTTTCACAAATTCTGTAAAATACCTTAAAGGCGTTTTTGCAAGTCTTTCATCTTTTTGGTTTAGTAAAGTTCTGTCTTTGATAATATTAAATTGATTAAGAACCTTATTTCTTTTAACTTCAGGGGAAACTTCTACTTTGTTCATAAAATTTTCAACAGAACGAAAAATTTTTACTCCGTCTGTACTTCTTTTGTCTGCAATAAGATTATCTATATTAAAATTAACATCTTGCAATGCCAAAAGTATAGCGGAAACTACAAGTGGCTTTTCTTTATCTCCAAGTTGTCCGTAATTACGTAATGCTTCGTGAAGTTCGGCAGCTTTTTTTTGTAATTCTTTTGTTTCTAAAATTTCTGGCGGTGTTTCTCCCAAAATTTGTTCTTTGTAATATTTTTCAATATTTTTTTCTGAAAAATTTTCAAAATTTTCAATTTTTTGCAAGACTTTATGTCCGTTTTTATCAACAAATATAGCTTTTATAATATGATGTTTTTCATCACATGAGCAACCAAAAGCAAATATTTTTTTAAATGATGTTTTCTTTAAAATCTTTTTAGCGTAATGTAAAGCACCATTTTCAGCAAAATCTGTAGTTGATTTTACATCAGTTTTTAAAATTGTTTTTCCCTCGTCTTTATAATTTGCTTGTTTATCTGTATCTGCTTTATCTTCAATAACAATGATAAAATCCTTAATTTTTGCGGTAAATTCAGGAAATCCGATTTTTCCTGTTCCACTTTTTGAAGCACTTTTTAAAGCATCTTGAATTTCTTTAATATCACTTCCATTTGGTGTATATTTAATTTTTGCCAAATCAAGTAGTTTGCTTATAAAAAAATCTGTTTTTCTTTCGTTTGCCATTTCAATTTTTTTACAAAACTATAAATAATATTTTATATTAAAAATTATTATTTATAAAAGATCAATTTTAGAAAAAATTTTCAAGCTATACAAACCCAAAAAATTATCTGTTTTTTTGAAAAAGTTTTTTATAAATTATAAAATCTGTAAAAAATTGACGTTTTTTTGAAAAAATTTTTTTATAAATTCGTAAAATTTCGGCGTTTTTTTAGGAAAATTTATTTTCAATAAATTTTTTCAATATACAATCCCAAAAAATTGGCATTTTTTTGAAAAATTTTAGATTTGTACAGCTTGAATTTTTTTTATGAAAATATTAAAATTTTGGTCATTTTTTCAAAAAATTTTATTTTTTAATTATTACAAAAAATTTTTATAAGATAATATGCTTTTGAAATTCCAAGTTCTCCTGCTTTGCTAAGATGGAAATTTGCATTTTTATAATCTTTTAAAGCAATAAAACATAAAGATTTATTATAATGTGCTTCTGCAAAATTAGAATTTATTTGTATTGCTTTTTTATAATTTTCCATCGCTTTTTCATAATTTTCCAATTTAAAAAAAACATTCCCTAAATTAAAATAAACAAACATAAAATCTGGCATTAATTTTATTGTTTTTTCATAATCTTCAATAACTTTCTGATGATCTACTTTAATCTTTTTAATATTTTTTTTTTCCGAAATATTAAATTTTTTAATGTCTAAAATTATATTTTCATTATAGTCTTCTTCTATAAATTCAATAAAATTTATCATTTCAAAACGAATATTTCCACGATTGAAATAAGAAAAAGAAAATTTCGGGTCTAAGAATATTGCTTTTGTAAAATCAGAAATTGACTCATTATAATTTTGAACTATTGAGTTTAAAATTCCACTTTTAAAATACATAAAAAAATCTTTATTTGTATTTTTAGTATTAATTTCTTCCAATTTTTGTTTTGTTTTTTCGTTATTTAATTCTTTCGAAGAATTAGAAATATAAAATTTCATTTCAGTTTTTGAAAATTGATTGTATAAATTTATTTTTTCATTGAAATATTTATTTTTTAAATTTTTATCATTAGAATAAATTATTGTAAAATTTTCTATCATTTTTATTTCTGTTTCCAAATTTTGTAACTTCCCTTTTACTTCTTTTTTCGTACCGATTTTTTCAAAATCAGCTTTAAATTTTATAAAATTTTCTAAATTTTCTATTGTTTTTTTTGTATTTTTAGATAAGTTTTTATAGATTTCGAAATCTATCATCGCACTTTTTATTTGTTTTATTTTTCTTTTTGCTATGGAGCGATAATTATATGCTTTTGCAAAATTTGGATTTATTCTTATTGTTTCATCTAAATTTTTTATACATTCTTTGAAATTATTTAAAGAATAATTTGCAATTGCCATATTAAAAAATATCAACATATTATTTGGATTTAATTTAGATGCTTTTTTGTAATCTTCTATTGCAGAATTCAAATCACCAATTTCATTTTTTAAATTTCCCAATTGAAAATAAGCCAGAGAATTGTATGGGTCTATTTCTAAAACCTTATTGTAATCAGACATTGTACCGTTAAAATCTTTTTGCTTATATTTGCAAATTGCCCTGTAATAATAAAATAATGGATTTTCTGGATTTAATTTTATTGCTCTATTATAATCGTCCATCGCTTCCTTATATTTTTTCATTTCTAATTTTGCGGATGCTCTTTTACTAAAAATTAACGGATTATATGGTGAAATTTTTATCGCTTTATTAAAATTTTCTATTGCTTCTTCATAATTTTCCATACCAATTTGTGCAACACCTTTATATAAAAAAGAATTGAAATTTTTATTATTTATGCGAATTGCATTATTACAATCTATAATCGCAAGTTTAAAATTTTTCAAAATTATGTTCGTAATAGCTTTATTTATATAAATATTTTCGTTGGAAAAATCTAAACTTATCGCTTTTTGATAATCGTATAAAGCACCATAATAATCATATAAACGTGATTTTACTATTCCTCTATAATGATAAGATTCTGCGTGAATAGGATTAATTTCTAATGATTTTGTATAATCTTTTTTTGCTCCTTCGTAATCTCCAAGATTAAATTTTGCAATTCCTCTGTAAGAATATGAAAGAAATGATTTTGGTTTTACAGTAATAATTTTATTAAATTTTTGTATGGCAGAAGCATATCTCGATTTATTAATATCATTGGCTCCGGAAAATAATAAAAAATCTGTATCTAACTGCGAAAAAGAAATTTTTATTAAAAAAATTAAAGTAATAAATAAAAAAAATTTTTTCATGTTTTTTTAATTTCAAAATTATAAAAAAAAAACGAATTAAAATTATAAAAATTTTGGCGTTTTCTTGAAAAAATTTTTTTTAACATTGGAGGTTTAAACCTCCAATGTTTGTTTTATAATTTCGTTAAAAATATTAAAATTTTGGACGAATTTGAAAAAAAAAAAATTTAATTTCAAAATAAAAAATATTATTTCAAAATAACAAGTTTTTTAGTTTCTACTGAAATTTGTCCTTTCTCATTATAAACTTCTACTTTATAAATATAAATTCCGTTTTTTAATTTATCTCCATTACTATTTTCCCCTTTCCAAACAATTTTTCCATTACTTTGAGAAACTTTAGAATTTATAGTTTCAACTAATTGACCGTTCAAAGAATAAATATAGATTTTTACATCTAATAATTCTGAAGTATTTTGATTATGCTGGAAAGAAAAAACCGTTTCATTTTTAAAAGGATTCGGATAATTAAAAACATTTTTTAAAACCATTTCATTAGATTTTGCAACTATAAAATCAAGATATTCCTGAGATGAATTATTGAAAATATCCCAAGCTTTCAGAGAAATTTGATGCACACCTTCTTCCAAGTCATTAAATTTGTATTTCAAAATACCACTTTTATAAGTGTCTAAATCACCTTCATAATATTCATTTAAAGACATGGTTTCAGCAGTATTTTCATCAAGAACTACACTTATATCATGTCCAATTCCATTTCCTGTTGTATTAATTCCATTTTCGTCATTTAAAAAAACTAATAACTCTGGATTTTCATTTGTCATTCCTCCGTCAATAAAATTAATATCATTCATAAATAATTTTATCTCAGGTCCTTCATAGTCTAAATTTTCTAAATTTTCTGTTCCGGATATAATAAAATTATTAAAACTTCCTCTTGCATCTGTATTTCCTAAATCAGAACTTGCATAATAAGAGATTTTACCTTTTCCAATTTCATAAGAAATATCTTTTGGCACAATAAAACTAAAATTAAACTCTCCATTTTTAACAGTTGCTTTTCCTTTATACAAAATATTATTCTGCAATGTATAATCTAAGGTTGTAAAATTTGGTGCTCTTCCAGTAATACCATAAATTGTTGATATACTTACTTTTTTATCAAAAACTGTTGGATAAACTATTCCATTAAAATTAGACATTTTTAAATTATTATTATCAAAAATTTCTCCCTGTATTGTAACTTTTGCAAATGCTTTTATTGTATCAGGAATTTCAGAAACACTTTTTTTATTAATTGATTTTGTTACTATTTTATATTTTGGATAAGCAAGTCGTAAAGCAGGGTCTCCCATAAGTACAAAACATCTCTTATTTGATTCAGAACTACTTCCATACTTATTTTTTGCAATTTTTATTGCTTCACCAATTGTATTATAATTTCCAGTTATGGTATCAATATTAAAAATATTTTCATAAAACTTTTTCACCAAATTAAAATTAGAAATTGCGTAAACAACACGTGATGTTGTCCATGCAGCAATTGCTCCGCCTTCTGCATTTAAAAAAGCAAATTCTCCGGCAGAATTTATTTTTTTATCATCAAAACGTCCAAACTCACAAGTTGCTGTTATGAAAAGTGGCAAACGATAAGAATTTTTCCAGGAATTAATTTCATTTACATTTAAAATACGTTCATCTGCCCAAGATGATGGATTACCATGTCCAAAATAATTCATAATCAAACTTCCTTTATTAATACAATCTCTTATGCTTTGGTTGGTTTCCGGAGAGGTTTCTCCGGCAGAAGAACTAATTTGAGAATTAGAAGCAAGATAAATTTTTTCTATATTCAAATTATAAGTTGTGTCTAACATATTTGCTAAATGATTAGCATCTTCTGTATGTCCAATTGTGTAACCGTCTGAGTCACTTCCGTCATCAGCAACAAAACAAATTTTATTTCGCCAGTCACCCATAGTTTCTACATTATTTAAATAATTTTCTAATTTATTCAAAATTCCTTGCATCTCTTCTTCATTTTTTACAGGAAATCTCCCAACAGCAATATCAAGATAACCAGTTAAATTATCGAAGAAATTTTCTCCTTCTCCACTATCTAAAAGAGCAAAAAAATCATCACTCACATAAGAAGAGCCAGAATCTTTTATGCTTTTTTTTGTCTGGTAAGTTAAAATATAATAAGCATTATCCGGAGGCAAAGTTCTGTTATCATAAGAACCATCTCCAATTAATAATAAATAATTAAAATTATTTTCTGCTTCGTGAAGGAATCTCATATAATTTCTAATGGCACTAACATCTGGAACGCCATAAGAAAATTCATTATAAACTTGCTCCGGAGTAACAACTTTAACATTAAAATTATCAAATTCTCTGTGTAAATCTGCTACTTCTTCTGCATATTCCAAAAAATCTTTATGACTTACAATTACCATATCTAAATTTGTGTCGTTATGCAAATTTTGATTTTCTATTTCTCCAATTATTTTTGGCGATAAATAATTTTCATTAAAAATAATAAATTCTTTTAAGTTTTCTGTTTTTGATTTAAAATATAATTTATTATTAATAAAATTAGTGATAATATTTTTTGGATTTTTTTTATCTGTAATATCCCAAATTTTCAAATTTTGACTTGCATTTTCCATTTCAAATAAAGAAATTTCATTTTCTCCTATGCTTTCAATATTTCTAAACTTCATTTGGTTATTTTCAAATTTTAAATGTCTTTTTGCTTGAACTAAAATAAAATCTAAATAACCCTCAGAACTTGAAGAAGATGGATTATATTTCAAATTAATATTTATTTTATCTTTATCAGAAAAAATAGTAAAATTTTTTTCACTTATTTGTGCATAAGCTTGATGTATGGCATTTGATATAGAAGAAATTATATCTATTTTTAACAGTTCATTATTTGCTTTTATTGTAAAAGAACTTTCAGTCGTAGAATGTGCAAGCACAGAAGTTTTTATTTTTACCTCTGCAGAGGTTTTTAAATTTGGAAAATCAAAATCAAAATTTTGTACATTATTAATGTCAAAATTTTCGCCATACCAAGTTCTGCCAGATTTTATCAAATTAACAAGATCTGCATCGTGATGTAAATAATCATCAAAATCAGTTATCGTTTTAGTTTGATCTTCAGAAACTTCATTTTCTGTTGCTATCCTATTTTGATTTGAAATCTCAGAAATATAATAATAAGAAACATCACTATAATCGTGTTGCGTGTAGCTAAAACTGGAACTATTTTTCAAATACCAATCAGTCGAACCCTGAGCATAAAAAAGTAAAGAATTATTTTCAACTAAAACAGCATTTTCTTCTAAATCACTTGAAAATTCTTCTGCATTTAATTTTGCTAACATTCCGCCACTACCATAAATTGCTAAATTCTCTGGATTTGAAAAACCCAACTCTTCTAATTTAGAAAAACTTAATTTGTAAATTCCATCTTTTTTGATTTCCATTTTAACCCATTTTCCTGAATTTAAAACAGAATTTGTGCGATAATTTTTTTCTTTTTTTAAAGAACTTTGTGAAAAAGTAAAACAAGATATTAAAAGAAAAAAAACAATAATTATATATTTCATAATTTTTTAAATATTTTTTATAAAAAAAACGAAATTTTTAATTTTTAATTATTAAAATTGAAAAATTTTTTTTATTTGATTTTTTTTATTTAAAAATTTATAGTTTTAAATTATGAGCGAAAATAAAAAGAGAAAAAGAAAAATACGCTTACCAAAAAATACTTGGAAAATTTTATCTTTTGCATTTTTAATTTTTTTTGTTATTTTAATAATTTTTCTACTATCTCTACAAAGTAGCAGAATGCAAACTTTTTTAACTCAGAAAGTTGCTGATTTTTTATCTGACGAAATTCACAAAGGAATTACCGTTGGAAAAGTTGATATTGAGTTTTTCAATAAAATTGTTTTAAAAAAAGTTTTTATAAAAGATAGTAAAGGAGATACTTTATTGTATTTGAAAACTTTAAAAGCAGATATTATTGAAATTGATAATGAAAACAGTCGATTATATTTAGACGGAATTTTTATAGATGGTTTAAAACTGAAAGTTATTAAATCAAAAAAAGGAAAAATAAATTATGATTTTGCAAACATTTTGTTTAATAAACAAACAAAAGTTAAATTCTTAGAGGCATCTACAGAGAAAGAAAAAGACTGGAAGTTTGATTTTAAGAAATTAAAAATAATTAATTCAAGTGTTTCTTATAAAGATGAAAATGCCAAAAAACATCATTTCAAAAATATTTTTAATAAAAATGATTTTTTTCTGGAAAACATATATTTTTCCATAGATAACTTCAAAAATGATTTTGATACTTTAACTTTTAAAATTGAAAAAATAAATTTTTTAGATAAATCGGGTTTTTATTTAAAAAATTTTTCTTCGGAGCACAAAATTAGTCCTCAAACTATTGAATATAAAAATTTAAAAATAGAAACTTCAAATAGTAAAATTTTTTCCAAAATTTTAAAAATAGATTTTGATAGTATTTCTGATTTTAAAAATAAAAATCCAAATATTGCAATTGAATTTTTATTGAAAAAATCAAAAATTTCTTTGAAAGACATATCTTATTTTGTTCCAAAATTATATGGTTTAGAAAATGATATTTTTCTGGAAACAGAACTAAATGGTAAATTAGGAGATTTACATTGTAAAAAATTAAATTTTTATTTTGAAAAAGAAACAGAATTAATTTGCAATTTCGTAGCGAAAAATATAACGGATTTTAAAAAAAGTAATTTATATTTTAATATAGAAAAATTCATTACAAATGAAGCAGATTTAGAAAAAATAAAAATTCCACCATTTGAAAAGAAAAAAAATTTAAAACTTCCTAAGGAACTTGGAAATCTTGGAAAGATCTTTTATTCCGGAAGTTTTACGAAATTGGAAAATGATTTTATCATAAAAAATAAATTTAATACAGATTTGGGAAATATAAATTTAGATATTTTTTTCAGACCTTTGGAAGATTGGAAAGTTTATAATTTTAAAGGAAATATTTTTACCGAACATTTTAATTTAGGAAAATTAATTTACCCAAAAAAATCAAAACAAGTTTTTGAAATTGGAATTAAAAATGAATTGAAAGGTGTTTTTAAAGATAAAAATTTAAAAGCAGAAATGAATGGAATTATTTTGAAAATGCTTTATGATAAATATTTGTATAAAAACATACAAATTAACAGTAATTTTGATAAGAATAAAATAGACGGTTATATTATAATTGATAAGGAAAATCCTTTTTTATCTGGAAAATTTACTTTTGATTTTAAATTCAAAGATTTATTTTAAAATGAAAATATTATTTCTAAACAAACATTGGAGGTTAAAAATAAACCTCCAATGTTAAAAAAATTTTTTTCAAAATTCGTCCAAAATTTTAATGTTTTTATTAAAAATTTTTTTTCAAAATTCGTTCAAAATTTAATATCCATCAAATACTAAATTTGTAAAAAAATTTTTTATGAATGTTTAATTTTTATTTTTTAAATCTTTACAAAAATCTAAAAACTTCTGTAAACTTTTTAAGTGATTTGGTGTTTTAAGAATTCTTTTTTCAAGTTCTTCTAAATAATATTTTTGTAATACATCTTTAGCTTGTGATTTTTTATAACGAATATTATGTTCTTTGAACATTTCTCTTAAATATGCTTCATGAAATTGAGCTTTTGTTTCAAAATCAAAATAACAAGGCATTAACTCTGGGTCATTTTTTTCAATATTATAAAATTTTGAATATAGAATAAATTTATCTCCTGTTGGGTTTCTTTTAAATACTTTTTGATTTCCTAAAAACCATGTTTCAATACAAACAGTTTGAATAATAATAATCAGCTCACAATTTTCATTTAATTGTGTGTCTTTTTCTTCTAAATATTTTTTTAATTCAGTTATTCGTTGTTTGGAAGTTAATTCTTCACTATCAATACAAACAATTAAATAATCATATTTATTAACTTGGTTAATATCTTTAATAGCATTAACTGTGTGTTTATAGATATGAGGAATGCCGCCTCCTTTAAATAAATAAAAATTATGCTTATAAACATCTTTATAATGAAAAACTTGTGAGTATTTAGGCAAAAGATATTTTAGCCAACTTTGATATAATTTAGGTTCTGTTTTTTCTCCTTCTACAAGTAAATATAAATTCATAATTAATTTGTTGCTATACCTTCTTGATATTTAGGTAAATTAATTAAATTCATAAATCTTTCATGACGAGAGTCTCCAAGTTTAAAATCTTTTGCATCATAAGTACTAATTTGTCCACCTTTTCTATTAATAATCTTCCAATATTCATAAGGAATTTTATTAATAATATAAGGGTGATGACTTGTTGCAATAAATTGAATTTGGTCGTTTTCAAAAATTAAATCTTCAGTTAATATATCTATGCAATTTACACCCAGACTATTTTCAAATTCATCTATTAAGATGACAGTTCCTTTACTCCATAAAAGCATTTCACTAATATGTAAAAAAGTTCTCAACATACCTGACGAAATACGATTTTGAGATATCCATATTCCTTTTTCTTTAATTTGTAAGATAGGTTCATCAAGATAGAAAGAAGGTAGATTATTATCTTCAATAGGTGCTATTTTAACATCTTCCACTTGTTCAAAAATACTTATAAAACTATCTTTTATTTTGGCAAAAATATCAGGTAGATTATCATAAACACAAGCCAATTTAATATTCGTATCTAAATCACTTTCTTGGATTTCTTTAAGTGTTTTATATTTTTGTTTTAATAGATTAATATCAATTAAGGAATAAAGTTCTAAGATTTCTTCTTTATTTGTATGGTCTCTAAATACTATCTTTTTAAAAGCATTATAAGCTGGTTTAATTTTTTCTTCTTCTTTAAAAATACTAATCAAACTTTTTTCAAAAGAAAGTTTTGGCATCTTTTTACTTTCAAAATAAATAGTACCATCTTTTTTTTCAACTATCAAATCATTATTCAGAAATAATTTTTCTATTAAAATTTTAGGTTTTAATTTATTATCTTCTTCGTTTCTTAGATAATGAACAAAGCTTTTATTTTCTAATTTCTCAAATTCACCTTCCCATTTATAATTAGACTGATTAAAAGTTTCAAATTCAATATGCCACTTTATGCCATTTAAAGATTTTCCCGAAGCAATATCTTTAACACCAAGTATTCCTTTTAATATCTGAGTTTTACCAACTCCGGAAATACCCACAAGTAATGTTAAGTTAAAAAAATTAATTTTTTCAAATCCCCAACTTTGAAATGTATCTTGAAATCTTAATGAATTTATTTTCATAGTTCATTTATTTAAAATAGAAAAATCTAAATTTCTTACAAAGATATTAATTTTTCAAAAAAACGCTGAAATTTTTATGATTTTTTATAATTTATAAAATTTTGGCGTTTTTTTGGAAAAAAAATTTTTATTTCTATATTTAAAAATCTTAAAATTTCATCGTTTTTTGGAAAAAATTTTTTTTATTAAAAATAAAATCTTAAAATTTCATCGTTTTTTGGAAAAAATTTTTTTATTAAAAATAAAATCTTAAAATTTCATCGTTTTTTTGAAAAAAAAATATTTTGAAATAAAAAAATTCTTTTTTAAAAAAAAAAAATTATGAAAAAGATAGTTTTAATAGGAGCAGAATCAACTGGCAAAACAACTATTGCAAAACAACTGGCAAAATATTATAATACAATTTTTTTACCTGAGTATGCTCGAGAATATATAGAAAATTTAAAGCGAAATTATTGTTATGAAGATCTGATAAAAATTTCGAAAAAACAAATAGAATTGGAAAATAAATATATAAAAAAAGCAAATAATTATTTTTTTATAGACACAGATTTAATAATTACAAAAATTTGGTTTTTAGAAGTTTTTAAAAAAATCCCTTATATTTTGGAAAAAAAAATTTTGGAAAATAAAGCAGATTTATATTTAGTAATGGCTACAGATCTTAAATGGAAATTTGATAAAACAAGAGAAAATGGAAGTGAAGAGAGAAGAAATTATTTGCAAAATTTGTACGAAAAAGAATTAATTAATTATAATTTTAACTACGAAATAGTTAAAGGAAAAAATGAAAAAAGATTTGAAAATGCTTTATTAAAAATTGAAAAATTTTTTTCAAAATAAATTATATTTTGAAAAAAATTTTTTCAAAAAATTGGCATTTTTTTTAAACTTTTAAAGTTTCGCCTTCTGTTTTTGCAATTATTACTGCTCCGCAAGTATCACTCCAAACATTAATAGATGTTCTAAACATATCAAGTATTCTATCTACAGCGAGAATTAGACCAACTCCTTCAAGAGGTAAACCAACTGCTGTCAAAATAATAGATAACATTACAAGACCAGCCATAGGAATTGCCGCTGCTCCTATTGAAGCTAATAATGCTGTTACAACAACCAGAGTTTGGTCAAGAAAACCTAAATCTACACCGTAAGCCTGAGCTATAAACATAGCTGCAACACACTCATAAAGTGCTGTTCCGTCCATATTCATGGTTGCTCCAAGTGGCAAAGTAAAACTCGTTACTTTTGTGGAAACACCATCATTTTTTTCTACAGACTCCATAGTCAAAGATAAAGTAGCTCCGGAAGAAGACGTTGAAAATGCTGTTAAAATAGGAATTCTTACAGCTTTAAAATGCAACCAAGGGTCAGATTTACCTACAAATTTTAACATTAACGGTAAACTAACTAAAGCATGAAATGCTAATCCAGCAAGAACAGCAAGCATATAAAGTCCAAGAGTACTAGCTAAATTATCTAAATTATCCGAATTGTCTGCTATTACTTTCGCAACTATTCCAAATATCCCAAGTGGAGTAAACATAATTATAAATTTAGTTATTTTCATCATCACTTCAAAAGAAGCATTGAAAAAATCAACCAAAAAAGTTTTATACCTTTTTTCTATTTTTGTTATGAAAAAACCAAATAACAAAGCAAAGAAAATAATAGACAACATATTTCCAGAAGACATCGCTTCAAAAATATTTTTCGGAACTATTTGCATTAAAGTATCACTTATTGATTGTCCGCCTCCAACAACCAAACCTTCTGCTTTCTCTTGTAAATTTAAGGAAGCATTAGAACCGGGTTGAATAATATTTACAAAAAACAAACCTGTCAAAATTGCTAATGTACTGGTTACAACATAATAAGACATAGTTTTTAAACCTAATCTTCCAAGATTTTCAGCACTTCCAATATTTGTAATTCCAGATATTATAGAAGTTAAAACAAGAGGAACAATTACCATTTTCAATGCTCTCATAAATAAATCTCCCATCCAACTTACCAATTCAATATAATTCTTATAAGAATACTGCTTAATTTCTAATTTATATTCTTCTGCATCAGGTGCTCCTAATACTTTTTTTAATTCTTCGTTAAAAATCGTTTCATTAGAGTATTTTTTATCTTTTATTTTTTCTAAATTTTTAATTAGATCTTCTGGAACTTTACGAACAGTTTTAAAATCAGAGTCCTTAGAAATAAATTCTTTCACTTCGAATTTTCTCAACTCTGATATTGTGGAATCAGTAATTTTATGATAAGGTGCAAACAATATTCCATAAGCTACACCAATAACTAATGCAATTAATATTTGCCAGTAAAGTGCAATTTTTTTCATTATTTTTTATTGAATTTATTAAATTTCATATTTTGTAAATTTTAAATTAATAAAATTATTTTTTTACAAAATTAATAATTTTATTTTTATATAAAAAAAAATTGAAATTATAATTTTCTTACTTTGCTTGAAGTGTAATTATTGGAATAAGCATTTCTTCTAATGAAATTCCCCCGTGCTGAAAAGTATTTTTATAATATCTTGCAAAATAATTATAATTATTTGGATAAGCAAAAAAATCATTGTTATAAGCAAAAACATAACTTGAACTTAAATTCGTAGAAGGCAAATAAGCTTTATAAGGTTTAGCTATTTCAAAAACTTGTTTTCTTTTGTAGCTCAAATTTTTACCTTGTTTGTATCGCAAATTAGTACTTGTATTTTTATCTCCAACAATTCTAATGGCTTTATTTATTTTTATCATTCCGTGATCTGTAGTTATTATAACTTTCCTTTTTTTCTCAGATAAAATTTTTAAAAATTCTAATAAAGACGAATGTTTGAACCAAGATAAAGTTAAAGACCTATAAGCAGCATCATTATCAGCAAGTTCTTTTATCATATCCATTTCTGTTCTTGCATGTGAAAGCATATCAACAAAATTATAAACAACAACAGATAATTTATTTTTTAAAATTTTATTTACATTATCAAGAACATTTTTTCCCGCTTGATTATTTGTGATTTTATCATATGAAAAATTTATATTCCTAGAAAAACGATGTAAATGTTTTTTTAATAGTTCTCTTTCGTATAGATTTTTACCACCTTCTTCTTCGTCATTTAACCATAAATTTGGATAAAGCTTTTGAATCTCTGAGGGCATTAAACCAGCAAACATAGAATTCCTTGCATATTGCGTAGAAGTTGGCAATATACTGCAAAATATTTTTTCCTCTTCTAAATGAAAATATTCTAAAATTATTGGTTCTAAAACTTTCCACTGGTCGAAACGTAGATTATCAATTATAATTACAACAATTTTACCGTCATTATTAAGATGATGAAAAACCTTCTCTTGAAAAATATTCGGAGACATTAAAGGTTTATTTATGTTTCTTTTTTCAAACCATTTCAAATAATTCTTTTTTATGAAATTGGAAAAAGAATTATTTGCTTCATTTTTTTGCATATTCAAAACCTCATCCATAGTATTGTCATTAGATTTTTTTAATGCTATCTCCCAATAAACCAGTTTCTTATAAACTTCAATCCAGTTATCAAAATTTATAGCATTTCCAATTTGCATTCCAATTTTCCCAAATTCTGACTGATAAGAAGAAGTTATTTTTTCCTTTACAAGACGTTTTTTATCAATATTCTTTTTTATGGAAAGAAGTATTTGATGTGGATTAACTGGCTTAATTAAAAAATCTGCTATCTGCGAACCTATGGCTTCTTCCATAATATGCTCTTCTTCACTTTTTGTTATCATAATCACAGGAATACTAGGAGCAATTTTTTTTATTTTTGATAAAGCTTGCAAACCACTAATTCCGGGCATATTTTCGTCCAGAAAAACTAAATCTATAGAATTGTAATTTTCTTCTACTATTTCAATGGCAGAATCTCCGCTATTTGTTGTAATAAGATCATAATTTTTTGATTTAAGAAACAAAATATGCGATTTTAAAAAATCAATTTCATCATCTGCCCAAAGAATTTTTACTTTTTTATTCATTATAATTTTAAATTAAAAACATCATATATACATTTTTTTTTCAAAAAAAAATTTTTTTAAAAAAAATCATTTTTTTTATTAAAAATAAAAATTTATTATTGTATAAAATTTTAATTTTTAATTTTGTTTATGAAACAAGTAAAGATAATAATATTTGGTTTAATTTTGTTTTTTGCTTTTATTCTTATTGGAAATTCTCAGCCAATTATGAAAACAAAAAACCAATTAGCGAAAGAAAAAGATGAAAGGTATATGAAAAATGCCACTCTGGAAGACCAATATTATAAACAAAAAGATTATGTTGTTGCAATGAAATATTGGAGAGTTTTATATAATACTTATCCAATATCTTCGAAAAATATTTATCTACACGGAGCAAAAATGTATAAATCTTTTGCAAAAAAACATAAAAAAGATAAAGCTTTAAAAGCAAAATATTTAGACACATTAATGACAATTTATGACAATAGAATAAAATATTTCAAAGAAGAAGGTAAAGTTCTTAGAAAAAAAGGTGTGGATTTGTTTAGTTATGATGCTGGAAATATAGAAAATGTAGAAAAAGCTTTTCTTATTATGGAAAAATCTATAAAAATAACTGGCGAAAAAAGTAGTCATATAATTTTTACTCCATTTATGAAAGCACTTGTAAAACTTTTCAAAAAGAAAAAAATTGATAAAGAAAAAGTTGTAAATACATTTTCTATGTGCATGGGATTGATAGAAAAAAACATCAAAAATAATAAGAAAAATGCGGAGAAATTTAAAACTGCTAAAAGTAATGTAGAAAAACTTTTTACTGACAGTGGAGCTGCGGATTGTGAATCATTAATTCCATTTTTTACGCCTCAGTTTGAGCAAAATAAAACAGACCTGGAGCTGTTAAAAAAAATAACAACTATGTTGTTACGAGCAAAATGTAAAGATTCGGAATTATTTGCCAATGCTGCCATAGAATTGTATAATTTAGAACCGTCAGCATCAGCGGCTTACAATCTTGCAAATTTATTTTTCAAGAAAAAAAATTATGAAAAATCCTCTGAGTTCTATTTAAAATCTATAGAATTAGAAGAAGACTCTGTAGTAAAAGCAAAATATTATTATGAACTTGCTTTAATTACAAATGGAAAATTGAAAAACAAAATTAAAGCGGTTTCATATTGCAGAAAAGCAACAAAATTTAATAAAAATTATGGGAAACCATATATTTTAATTGGAAATATTTATCTTGCAAGTAAAAATAGTTGTGGAAGTAATGATTTTGAAAAAAAAGCAGTTTATTGGATAGTCGTTGATAAATTCATAAAAGCAAGGTCTGTTGATGCAAGTGTAAAAGAAGAAGCAAATAAATTAATTGCTACCTACAGAAATTATTTTCCTGGTCAGGAAGATGCTTTTTTTAGAGGTGTAAAAGATGGAGCAACTTATAAAGTTGGATGTTGGATAAACGAAACAACAAAAGTTAGGTTTTTAACTAATTAGAAAAAAAATGAAAAAAAAATTTTTAAATATTCTTTTAATATTTATATTTATGCAATATAATTTTTCTTATGCAGAAGATGTTGAAAGAGAAGAAATCAAATCTGATAAGATTATAAAGAAAATTAAAAAAGGTGAAAATATTGCCTTAGAAAATTTTATTATAAAAGGTGATTTAGATTTTACACAAATTGCTGAGGATATTCAAGTTTCAAAAAATAAATTTCGCTCTTATTTGAAAAATTCTTTTATATTTTCAAATTGCATTTTCGAAGGAAAAGTTTTTTCTTTTAAAAAAAAAGATAAAGAAGGGAAAGAATATATTGTAAATTTTGAAAAAAATTTAATATTTTTTTCTTGCGAATTTAAAGAAGAAGTAAATTTCAAAGAAGCAATAATTAATGGAATTTCTAATTTTAGTAATTCGAAATTTTTTAAGAAATTAACATTTGAAGGAGTTTTTTTCAATTACCATAATATTTATTTTACCGGAAGTATTTTTGAAAAAAAAGTGAAATTTCAAAGGGCTGTTTTCTCAGGAAATGCAAATTTTCTAAAAACTAAATTCAAAGGTAAAACAAGTTTTCAAAGTTCTATTTTTAAAGGAAATGCACAATTTGGTGCATCAAATTTCAACGAAAGATTAGATTTTAGTAATATTATTGTTCATGGAAATTTATTTTTCAATCAAACGATATTTTATAATAATCTTTTATTCAATAATTCTATTTTTAAAAATAGAGCAGAATTTGTCGGAGCAAAATTTTTAATTGATAGCGATTTTACTGAGGTTATTTTTTTTGGAAAAACTTCTTTTTCCGAAGCAAATTTTTCAGGAAAAATAAATTTTACGAGTTCTATATTTTTTATCGGTAAACCAAATATTGAAAATTTAAAAATAGACGGAAATATTAATTTTATTTTGGAAAATTCTAAATATTTGAAAACAGAAAATTTAAAAGATATAGATTTTAAAAAATAATTTTTGAAAAATTCGTAAAATAAAACATTAAAATTTTGGGATTTTTTTTAATAATTATCAAAATTTTAGCATTTTTTTTTGAAATTTTTTTTGAAATAAAATATTAAAATTTTGATTTTTTTTTGGAAAAATAATTTTTTTAATAAAACATTAAAATTTTTGCGTTTTTTGGAAAAAAATTTTTTTAAAAAATTTTTTAATTTGAAATAAAAAAATTAATTTTGTAAAAAAAAATAAAAAAATGGGATTAAAAATTTTTCAATATTTTAGGGAAAAAAAAGTTGAATTAAAACTTAAAAATAATGTATTTCACTTATTTGAAGATTTGAAATATCAAATTGAATTTTTTTCTAAGGAAGAGATTAAAAATAATAAAATTTATATAAATAATTCTTCTATAAATTCAGATGATTTTGAAGTGCTTGATTCTCACCATTTAAGAACAAAACCTTCTTTTTTCTTTTTAAATACTTTTGGTTATTCTAATTTGAAAATAGATGAGAATAATTTCCAGTTGCAAGTGGATGCAACAAAAATTACTGCGAAAGAAGCTGAAAAATTATTATTTTATTTGTACCAAAAAGATAAAAATACCCTTAGTAATTTTTACTCTAAATCGTCTTTTGATAAAGACGAAATAACGGTAAAAAATCTCAAACCAATTCAAGATTTTATTTATGAAATGGAAAAATTGATCTTTTGTTTTGACAGTATGCCTTATTTTAAATGGAAAAAAGAAGAAAAAATTGTTAATTATCCGTCTCCAGACATAGATGAAAAAAGTGTTTTATGGTTAAGTCAAAATTTGCATCATCTTCATTTTGATAATTCTTATATGAATTTGCCAGATTCTATTAGGATTAATAATAAATATGGTGTTATAGAAAAAATTGCTGTAAATAAAAATGTGGAAGATTTTAATATTTATGAAAATAAAATAATACTTGGAGGAATTTTTTTCGTTAAAAATTTGGTAGATAAAATAGATATTTTTTTAAATGACTATAAAAAATCTAAGAAAAAATTTTTTCAAAATGAATACGCCAGTTATAAATCTATACTTTCCCTAGTGCACAGAGAAGCAAATTTTGATCTATTAAAAATTAGAACTCGTACAAGTTTTATTTTTGACAGATATAAGAAAATTTTTAAAGATGTTAAATATAAAAATGAAATGCCCCGCTATTCTTCCGCAGTAAATCGTATTAAACATTATAGAATGGCTTTTTCTGCTATACAAAAAATTAGGAAAACAAATTTGAATTTAGAAAATAAAAATATATCTATGGGAATTAATTCAATAGATAAACTTTATGAACATTATAATTATTATCGTTTAATAGATATAGCAAAATCGTATTTTTCTTTTGGTGATTTCGAATTTAAAACGAGAAAAAATAAAAAATTATTAAATGAAAAATTTACTGTAAAATCAATTAGAGAAAATTGTACAGTAAATATTTATTATGAACCAGAAATTTCTACAGAAGCAAAAGAATTGAAACTTGTTAAAATTGGACACCTAATGAAAAGAAATAAATATATTGCAAAACCTGATTTTGTAATTGAATTTATCAAGAATAATGTTTATCGTTATGCCATTTTAGATGCAAAATATAGACGAAATAAGAACGTTATAAATGAAGAAATCAAAGAAACAACTTACAAATATATAATGGCATTTGGAATAGAAAATCAAGTTTATAAAAAACCAGATTTCCTATGGTTAGTTTATCCAGACACCTATGAAGACCAAACCGTATGGCAACAAAATTTCAATGATAATTATTTTCCAATTATAGGAGCTGTTACTTCTAAACCAAACTTAAATCAACCATTAAAAAATGTTTTTAACAAAATAATGAAAAAATGGGGAGTAATTAGAAACACTTTTTACGAATTTGAAAATAAAAAATATAATAATTTTTAATGAGGAATTTTTTAATGAGGAATGAAAAAATTGTTAAATAAAATTATTCATTTCTAATTCCTCATTAAAAAATTTCTCATTCCTCATTCCTCATTAATCTTCTTCGTTTTCCTATTTTTTTTAGTAAGTGCGAATGAAATTCTTTTTCTGCTTTATGAAATTTTATTACTTTTTTTATATTCAAAACAGTTTTCATTTTTTTATGAAAATCTTTTAAAATTTTTGCTTTTTCCAATTTTACTTCAACGAATCTATCGGCTATTTTTTCCATTTCTAATTCTGTTAAATTTTTTTCTTCAGAATCAAATTTTTTCATTAGATTTCTTTTTTCAGAAATTAATTTCTCTCTCTTTTTTTCAAATTCATTATAAATAGCCCAGAATTTTTGTGCTTCTTGAACGTTAAAATCTAATTTATTAGATAAAAAAGTTACTTTTTCAACTTTAATTTTTTTTCTTCTTTTTTCACATTGGAATTCTTTTTCATTACAATGCTTTTTTTCCTGTGCGAATAAAAAAGAAAAATTAAAAAAAATTACGATAATTATTAAAAATAAATTTTTATTTTTCATTTTTTTAAAAATTGCTTTCTGCGATTAAAATTTCATCAAAATTTTCTTCCAAAAGAAATTCTATAATTTCATCATCTTCTAAATTCTCTTCTTTTATAGTATCTTCTGTTAGAAAATTTATTAAGGTATTTTCTTTTATATTTTCTGCATAAACGTATATTTCATCTACAAAATTTGTATCTAAATCTATTTTTGAAATATTGTTATTTTTATCAGAATTATTAAAATTTTCAAAATTCAAATTATTCAAAATGGTAAACCATAAAAAAAATAGAAAAGCAAAAGAAAGTGAAAATGAAATAATTGGTTTAAATTTTAAATTTTCCCATGAAAACTTCCTTTCCATATCTATTTTATTTTTTATCTTAGTTGGAAATTCATCAAAATAATCATTTGGAATTTTAAAATTATTTTGTTTATTTATTTTTTCTAAGTCATACATTTTTGATAAAATATTATTTTACATTTTTATATATATAAGACTTTTTTTTTTATAAAAAGTTTAATTTAAAATTAATTCAAAAAAAAAAAATTTTTTTAATTTTATTTTAAAAATTATATTAGAGTTCTTGATATTTTATAACTCTATTTTTAATTTTGAAATTAAAAAAAATTTTTTCAAAAATCGTCCAAAATTTTAATATTTTTAATTTTGAAATTAAAAAAACTTTTTTCAAAAATCGTCCAAAATTTTGATATTTTTAATTTGAAATTAAAAAAAAT
>JAOZVH010000286.1 GCA_029938235.1 Bacteroidales bacterium | reverse complement strand
CCAAATACATCATAAGAAAAATCCCATTTTACCATACTAAATTGAGCGGATACCATTATTCTTCCAATAAAATGTTTTCTAATGTTTCTTTAAATTTATTTTCGCTCTTATTGTTATAAAAAGGAACTCCAGTTATTAAATATTTGTCTGAATGAATTTTTATTATTTCCTTTTTATTTCTTATTTCTTTTAAAAAATTCTCTTTCCATTTGTCATGAGCTTTTAGGTGATTGCCTTTTGGTTCTATGAATATCTGGTAAGTTAATTCTTTAGCTTTCTTTTGTTTGCAAAATAAAATAAAATCTGGTTCAAATGCTCTGCCATGTTTATCAAATATTTTTAAGGCTCTTTCGTTTCGTATTAAATAAATATTTTTAAAGTTTTGTTTTAAGTTTTCAAATCGTCTTGCAAACATTTCCACAAATGATTTTTCTTCACTTGTTCCGTAGTTTGCATTATAAACATACCAATTTTCTTTGCTAACGATATCAAATTGACCATCTGCTCTTTCGCTGTCTTTATAAACTTTTATCTCTTTATCTTTAAATACTTCGTGAACATATTTATTTATATAATTAGATCCTTCATATTCTGTCAAGTTTGATTTTATTTCTGCTTCAATGCTTTGTAATAATCCTTGAATTGCTGATAAAAAATCAAAGTTTGATATTTTAAAAAGCCTTTTTTTTGTTCCTTTAAAAGTAATTTCTAATCCGCCTAAATAATCATAATTTTCAATAAAATTAGATGTGGATTTTACATTAGGAAAATATCGTTCTAGACTGTCAAAATAAAAAAATGGATTTTGCGATAAAGCAAATTTAATAATATGTTTTGAAATGTTTTTTAATTTAATGTCCTTTGTTTTTTGTATTTCATTATCAGAAATTGGATTTTCCATAAAATCAAAAGCACTTGTCATTTTTCCAACTCCGGAAGATAAAATATGTTTGTAATTTTTATTTTTAATACCTAAATCAGAAAATGACTTTACATTATTGTAATTTTTCTCTACTTTTTTATTGAAATGAACTTTTCCTTTTTTATAAAAATCTGTTTCTTTAAAAGCAATTTTTAAAGTTAATTGTTTTTTTTCCAGATTTTCTTCATCTTCGTAAATACCTGTATTAATTAATGCTTTTTTTATTTCTGAAATATAACGACTGTTTTCCTTTGTATGATAATAAAGTTCTTCTAATATTTTAAAGTCATTTGAAATATCATTGTCAAATTTACGGGTATATTTATCCTGTGCCTCTTCCAATGCAAATGGAAAATATCTTGCTCCACGACCAATTAATTGTGCTTCTGAAATTGTAGTTTTTCCCGGATTACCTTTTTTGCCGTCGCGTGTTTCATATAAACGTACAATATCAAACAGGTTTAAAACGTCCCAACCTTCATTTAATTTATGAACAGCAAAGACAGCTCTGATGGTATTATTTTCATTTTCCAATGTATTTAATCGAATTTGATTTAATTTTGCTTCTTCGTCATCGTTTGCACTTATGCAGTTTTCTTTTTTGAAATTAGCTTTTATACGTTTTGCAATTTCCATTTGTGAAATATTTTTTTTTGCAAAAAAATCAAACGCCTTTTGAACAATTGGAACTGTTGATGTTTTTTGAATATTCTCAACCACTTCAGATGAAAAATCATCAATTAATTTGTGGAAATTGAGTTTATTTTGTTTAGACTCTTTAATTGTTCTTTTTGCTTTAAAAAGAATTACAGGCTTTAAATTTATGTCCTTTGATGTGGCTAATTCTTGACGATATAAATTTAGAATTAAAGCCTGAGTAATTCGTTCTTTTTCATTGTAATAAGAACGAATTAGATTTATTTCTTTTGAATACTTATCAATTCTGAATTGTGCAAGTTTATATTTTTGAATTACTTTGTCCTGATATTTTTCTGTAATTTTTCGACTTTCATAATCTAATGTCGCAGTAAATTCCAAAAGAATATTATCATAATTCTGGTTTAAAATTTTTATTACTGTTTCTTCCCAAGTGCCAAATAATTTACCATTTTTTTTTTTGGTAGAAGAATTTAAATGGTGGGCTTCGTCTGCAATTAATGTAATTTTCCTATCTATAAAATCATCGAAAGTAAGGCTATTTTCTTTGGTATTGTTCAGGTCACTATGCAACTGTTGTATTGTAGTAAATTTGATATTGATATTTTCATTGTCTGATTCTTCAAAATTATCTACTTCTTTTATCAATATTTCCTTATTATCAATCACTATTTTTTTACTGAATAAGTATTTTGATGCTTGCGAATTTAAAAAATTGTCTTTTGTTTTGTTTATTATGTTATTTGAATTTACAAAAAATAGAAAATTATAATATCCTTTTTTGTATAAATAAAGTATTAAACCAGCCATAACCAATGTTTTACCGCTTCCGGTTGCCATATTGTAAAGTAAATGAAAAGGATGTTTTGGCTTTCCTTCAAAATCCTCATTATAGCAAAGCATAAAACGCTGAAAGGACTCTTTTTGATAGGGTCTTATTTTATATTTTAAGTTGTCAGTAATAAAATTTGGAACTTCTGTTCTTGCAAGTTCTCGTTTACCAAATTCTTCTATCAATAAATCGTATAAAAATGCCATATTTTAATCCCTATTAATTTGATAAAAATCCTCGCTTACTTGTTTTTCTTCTTCGCTAAGCAAAAAATCATCATCATTTATAGATGAAATATTTACATATAATTGATTTTTGTCTAATAACTCAATCAAATGTTCTTTTTGTTCTTTTAATTTTAATCGCTTAAAATCCTCAATATGTGCTTCCTGTTTCTTAATATCTACATTGTAGTTTAAAAAAGATTTAGATTTCATTTGCTCCCAAATTTCAAATAAAACTAGGCTGTATTTTGCTTCTTCTATTTCATCTATAAATATTTGATTGTATTTTTTGAGCTCGAAATATGTGAAATTGTCGTCAATATTGTTTTCTTTTAAAACTTTTTGGTTTCGTTCATTACAAATATCAATATGTTCATTTAATTGTTCTACAAGTATAAATTGCCTATATCCATTATCTTCTTTGTTTAATTCCAAAACAGCATGTCCAGTAGTTCCACTACCAGCATGAAAATCCAAAATTATATCATTTTTAGCTGACATAATTTTAATTGTATCTAACACAGTATATAATGATTTGGGGAAACTAAAAGCTTTTCTACCAAGAGTAGTTTCCAAAAGCTTAGTCCCAAAATGATATGCATGATATTTTTTTTTCATCCAATGTGTAGTAAATATTTGACTTGCAAATAATTTTTCAAGAAGAATTATTTTACTATTTTGAATTTTTGCTACAATTTTGCCTTCTTTTACTTTTTTCATAAAAGTCTTTCCAGAAGTTTTCCAAACCCTTTCAACACCTTTGTCAGTAATAGGAAGAGCTTCTAAATAATCTGCTTTCTTTGTTAAGCTAAATTTATTAAGATCTTGGCTAACATATATTGGATAAAATCCATCAGGCTTATTTTTTCTTAAACTATATTTTCCATCCGTTAATCTAAGTACTCTTTTAAAAGTTTTTCCGTATAAAATATTATCTTTGCATTTACA
>JAOZVH010000085.1 GCA_029938235.1 Bacteroidales bacterium | reverse complement strand
AAATTTTGGTCGTTTTTTGAAAAAAAATTTTTTAATTCGAATTTAAAAATATTAAAATTTTTGTCGTTTTTTTGAAAAAATTTTTTTTAATTATTAAAATTTTGGTTCTTTTGAAAAATTTAAAAAAAAAGTTTATAAAAATTTGTCATTTTTAAATTTTTATTAAATATATATTTGTAAAAAATTTAATTTTTTAAATTATGGAAAATAAATTTTATAATTTTTCTGAAATTAATATGAAAATTTTAGAAGAAATAAGTGATTTCGAACAAGTGCGAAATCAAGATATTTTTAAAGAATGGTTTAATTTTCATTATGAAATAGAAAAATCAGATGAAGAATTTTTATATAAATCAATAAAAGTAAATAGATATAATATTGATATTTATTCGGAGTTACAGTTGCAATTACATTTTATCAATCCTCTTTTAAATAGGATACATTTTTATAGTAATAATTTTAGATCATGGTTTCAGCAAGAAATTTCTGGAATTGTAAACGGACATAAAATAAGCGGGATTTTGGATTTTATGGTTGCAAGCGGCACTTTAAAACCAAAGAAACCGTATTTTTTTATTCAAGAATTTAAAAAATCAGCTCCAATTCCTAAACATCCTAAAGGACAATTATTTTCACAAATGGCTGTGGCAATAGAAACTAATAAAATAAACAAAATGCGTGGCGCATATAATATTGGTAGATTTTGGTTTTTTGTTGTTCTGGAAAAAATCAAAGATGGAAAATATCGTTACCACGAATCAGAAGCTTTTAATGCTTTGAAAATTAACGATTTAAAACAAATTTATATAATTTTAAAAGCTTTAAAGTATAAATATTGCAAATAATTTGATTTTTCTAATTTTAAATGAATATTTAATTTATTAAAATTTGGGACGAATTTTGAAAAAAAATTTTTATTTAAAAATAAATCAATAAAAAATTGGTGTTTTTTGGAAAAATTTTTTTAATAATTATTAAAAAATTGGTGTTTTTGGAAAAAAATTTTTTTTAAATAATTATTAAAAAATTAGTGTTTTTTGAAAAAAATTTTTTTTGAAATAATTATTAAAATTTTGGTATTTTTTGGAAAAAATTTATTTTTTATAATAAAATCATTAAAAATTTAACATTAAAAAAAATAATTTCAAAAAAAATAAATAATTGATAATCAATATTTATTTTTTTGAAAATTTAATTTTTATCTAAAAGAAAAACCTAATCCAGCAGTATAAACAGAATAATCAGCATAAGTATAATCGAGATTTAATGTTAAAAAAATGAAAAGATTTAATCTTATTCCAGCATTTACTCTCAGAGCACTTTGATTTTCTATATCTAAATCTATTGGATTATTTACAATTACACTTTCTGTCATAGTAGTTGGAATTGGAAAATCTCCATTTAATTTGATATTTGTTTTTGTCATACTGTAACCAATTCCTCCATAAAGAGTTATTGGAATAACTGGAAGTTTTCCAGAAACAATTAAATTCGTTATTAAAGCACTTGTATTAATTTCCATATTTTGATCTTCTAATCCTCCAAGACTAATATCTGCTTCCGATGCAACTTTCGTATAAGCCACTAATCCAGACATTTGTAAAAATGGAATATTAGATAAAACAGGTATCCATTGTTTCAAGCTGTGTTTTACTCCAACTCCCCAAAGTCCTATTGAACCAAAATCTCCCAATTCAATTTCCGGAACAAAACGACCAATTATTTCTGTACCAAAACCAACACCAAATCCAGCTTGTAACATAGGTATTGGAATTGCATTTACACCAATTCCTTCCGGAGATTTAAATTTGATTTCATTTCCATTATTTACAAATGTTAAATTTGCTCTGTCTGTACTTCCGGAAAATGATTGTAATTCATTTTTATCAGAAATCAAATTTTCTAAACCAGCAATAGAAAAAGTTTCGTCAGATTTCGGCGAAATACTTAGACTTGTTGTCAAAGTAATATCAAAACCTAATAAAGAATGTGGTTTTGCCGTATTGTACCAACCACCATTTAAATCTGCTCCTAACATATTTGCAAAGGGAGTTAAATAAGCTTCCATTAAAGTTTCTGTATTTTTTGTACCTGCATTAATAAATTCTGCTATGTCAGAAATATTCTGTGCAAAAATTGTATTAGAAAACAAGGTAAAAACAATAAAAATTCTGTAAAAAAATTTTTTTTTCATTTTTTATATTTTTTTTTATATTTTTCGTAAAATTACAAAAAAAAATTAATAATGAAACAAATAAAAAAAAATTTTTTAGAAGCAAAAAATTTGCTTGAAGAATTTATTTCTGATGAAAATAATTTAAAATCCATAGAAAAATCTGGAATTATTATTACAAAAGCCTTAGAAAATGGAAAAAAAATTTTTTCTTGTGGAAATGGCGGCTCTATGTGTGATGCTATGCACTTTGCTGAGGAATTAACAGGACGTTTTAGGGAAAATAGAAAATCTATTCCAGCAGTTGCAATTTCTGATGCTTCTCATATTTCTTGTGTCTCGAACGATTTTGGTTATGAATTTATATTTTCTCGTTATCTGGAGTCTTGGGCAGAAAATGGTGATATTTTAATGGCAATTAGTACAAGTGGAAATTCTAAAAATGTTATTAAAGCTGCAAAAATAGCTAAGGAAAAAAATATGAAAATAATCGCTCTAACAGGAAAAGATGGTGGAGAACTTTCAAAAAATTGTGATGTAGAAATTAGAGTTTCACATTTTGGATATGCTGACAGAATACAAGAAATTCATATTAAAATAATTCATTCCATAATTCATTTTATAGAAAAAAAATTAAAAGAATAAAAATCTATATTTTTATTCTTTTAATTTTTTCGAAAAAAAACTATATTTTTTTAATTTTTAATTATTAATTTTTCATTAAAAAAATTAGTTTTACTATCATTTAATTTCAATAAATAAATTCCTTCTTTTAAAAAAGAAATATTAAATTGTTTTTTTATTTCTTTTTCTTTAAAATAATTTTTGTAAACAGTGTTTCCTTTTAAATCTATAATTTCTAATTCTACAATTTCATTATATTTTTTATCTAAAACAACAGAAAATTTACCATTTTCAATTGGATTTGGATAAATTTTAGAAGTTTTAGAAATTTCATTTATTTCTTCTTTTCCAACATAAAAAACCACTATTTGCTGACTTTTTTCAGATATACAATCTGTAAAATCTGTAACATTTAAAGTATAAATTCCTTCACATAAATTAGTAAGAGATAAAATATTATCTTCTGTATGTTCCCAAGAATAAGTATATGGTGAAACTCCTCCGGAAATACTTGCAGAAATTGAACCAGCGCATTCGTCATAAACATCATGTTCGGCAGAAAATGCAATATTAATTGCTTGTGGTTTTGGAACAACAAAAGTGGAATCAAAAGTACAACCATTTCCATCTCTAACTTCTATATTATAAGTTCCTCCGGCAATATTATTTACTTCTGATACCGTTGTATCTGCTAAATTGTTAGACCAAAAATAAGAAAAAGGTTCTACTCCGTCTTCTGTAGATATGCTAACACTTCCGTCGTTGTTGTATGAACAACTTGCTGCTGTTGTTGTTAGATCTATTCCTTCAAAAGAAGAAACAACTATAGTTGAAGTAGCAACAATTTCAGAACCACAAAAACTAGCCGCAACTTCATAAACCATAGTTCCAGATTCATGTACCGCTACTTTTACTTCGCTTGCTGTTGTGCCGTCATGTTGCCATACATAATTTACATAAGGGTCTAAATTACTTGTAACTTCCAGATTTACAGAATCAGGAATTTCAATTGCACTGCCGCAAAATTGCATATATTCTCCGATCATATTTGTTTTCAAAGTTGCCGAACCGTCGAAACTTCCGGCTTCTAAAAATACTCCTGAATCTAATGAACTGTCTCCAACATCAGCAATTGAGAGTTTTATATGATAAGTCTGCATAGGTTGAACAATTGCCATAGCTATTAATGGTGTAGTTCTGGCATCATATTCATGATATTCTCCGTTATCTTCTTGCTCATAATATTCACAATTTTCACAAGGTCCATTGTTACTTGTACCATTATTTATGTTGTTTATACTTACAACAATATCACTCTCAGGCAAAATAGCCATATTATAATTTTCATACATTCCACCTTCAGGATTTGTTCCGGATAAAAAAAATGCAAAAATATCATTAAAATTAGAATTCGCATATTCAGGGTATTCTTCGGAAGAAAAAATATACCTAAACATTATTGTGTCATTAGTTGGCACAAAATCAAATTCTAAAATAGTTGCGTCCTGAGTAGTTTGCGAAGCCAAAAGTGCATCTAAATCAGAATCTCCTGCTTGCTGAAGATTAGAACTTGCTCCGCTCTGAGTATTTGGTCCCAAAGCATTTGTAACATCACCAGAAGACATTAAAATTCCCTCAGAAAAAGGAAAACCACTCTCAATATCTCCACTAAAACCGAAATAACCGATGGAAGTATTGGAACCAGTATATTGTAAATTTGTAATTTCCAAACAACCAGCGACTAAAACTTCTTCCACAAGAGCTGTTGGCGTGTAAGTATCCGAATCTACCGTAATAGATTGTGAAAATAATTTTAAATTAAAAAGTAATAATAAGAAAATAGAAAATAATAACTTGTTTTTCATAAAAAAATATTTATATTATATAATAATAGACGAAAAAAAATATAAAATGGTTGGTTTTAATTTTTTAATCGTTCAATTTTTTTAATTTTATTCGAAAAAATCTTCTCAAATTTTTTTTTCAATTCGCCAAGAATTTTCAATAATTTAAAATTCAAAATTAAAAAATTTTTTCAACCTGTACAAACCTAAACTTTTTTCAAAAAAATGACAATTTTTTGGGTTTGTAAGATTGAAAAAATTTATTGAAAAAAAGTTTTTCCAAAAAACGCCGAAATTTTACGAGTTTATAAAAAAATTTTTTCCAAAAAACGCCAATTTTTTACGAATTTTATAATTTATAAAAAACTTTTTTCAAAAAAACATTAATTTTTTGGGTTTGTACAGGTTGAATTTTTTTTCAAAAAACGACCAAAATTTTCAACAAAAATCTTAAAACAAACATTTGTGTTGAAAAAGAAACCTCTAATGTTAATTTTTTTTTTTTATTTATTCATATGTTTTTTCAAAAATTTATTCATTGCTTCATAAAACTCGAATTTATTTTCTTCGTTATGAAAACCGTGTCCTTCATTTTCTTTTACCATATATTCAACAACAACTCCTCTTTTTTTCATCGCTTCAACCATTTGGTCAGACTCTTGAATATTTACTCTTGGGTCTTTTGCTCCTTGTGCAACAAATAAAGGGGATTTTATTTTATCAGCATTTAAAGCCGGAGACTTCGCTGCAAGTAATAAACTATCTTTCTGAGGATGTCCAACTTGTTCATAAAGCATTGGAAGATATTGACTCCAATAAGGTGGAATAGTTTTCATAAAAGTAAATAAATTAGAAACGCCAACATAATCTATTCCGCAAGCATACAAATCTGGAGTGTGAACTAAACCAGCTAAGGTAGCATAACCACCATAACTCGCTCCATAAATGGCAACTCTATTTTTATCAGCAATACCTTGATCTATTAACCAATTTACTCCGTCAGTTAAATCGTCTTGCATTTTTCCTCCCCATTCTTTGAAAGAAGCTTCCCAAAATTTTCTGCCATAACCTGTAGAACCTCTAAAATTCACTTGTAAAACAGCATAACCTTGACTTGTTAAAAATTGAACTTCCGGATTAAAACCCCAATGATCTCTTGCCCAAGGTCCACCGTGAACATTTAAAATAACAGGTAAATTTTTCGCTTTTTCTTTGCCTTTTGGTAAAGATAAATAACCATTTATAGTGAAACCGTCTCTACTTTTGTATTTTATAGGCTTCATTTCAGATAATTCATTTTCGTTCAACCAAGGTGCAATCTCGTGAATTTTCGTTAACTTATCTGTTTTTTTATCATAAAAATAATAACAACCGCGAGAACGGTCGCCATAAGCAATCACCATATATTTAGTTTCGTCTTTGCTTATGCCAGTTATTCCAACTTCATAGCCTTTAAGCTCTTTTTCTAATCTTTTGATGAGATTTTCCACTTCCTTATCTAAGAAGTGTCTTTGTTTTTTCCAGGTGGTATAAGAAATTGAAGTTAAAACTTTTCTTTTTCTTGAGTAATGTAAATTGTAAACATCTACTTCTGGATGTTTAAAAATTTCTTTTATTTCCTTTTTTTTAGAAAGGTCATATTTAATAATTGCAGCTTTATCTCTTCCCAAATTAGAAGCAGCATAAACAATATCTCCATTATCAAAATCAAAGAATATCGGACTTAAATTTTCTTTGAAATTCAAAGTAATAACATTTTCAAATTTTTCTTTTTCCGTTTTCCTATAAAGTATAGATTGATTAACACCGTCAGAAACAAAAGCCACTCTCAATTTTCCTTTGTGGTCTGTCATCCATCCGGAAATATCACCAGGATTTTCTGCAAGCATTTCCATTTTTCCCGTTTCAATATTCAAACGATAAGGGTCAAAAATTCTTGGGTCTCTCTTATTTAGTCCCACAATAATTTCACTTGGAAAATCTTCCAAAACATCAATAATACGAGTTCGTACTCCTTCAAAAACTGTTAAAGCTTTTAAATTTGTTCCGTCAATATTTACTCCATATAATTGGAAGTTTTCATCTCCACCCGTATCTTTCAAATACAAAATACGTTCATTATTTGCCCAAAAATATCCAGACAAATCTCTTGCGGTGTCTTTTGTCAATTGAATCTCCTTGTCTTTTCCAATTTCTTGAATAAAAATATTCATCCTTCTTTCATAAGGAGCTTTGAAAGAAAAATATTTTCCATCCGGAGAAATTTGATAAGAACTTTTCTCTGGATTTTTAAAAAATTTTTTAATTTTTTCCATAACAACAGGGTCTGTTTTTTCTTCTTTTGTTTCTTTCTTTTTATCATTTTGACAAGATAGAAAAAATGAAATAATAATACCAAAAATTAGGTATTTAATAAAAAATTTGTTTTTCATAATTTTTCGAAAAATTAATTACTATTTTTTTGTAAAAGTAATTTTTTTATTAAAAAAAATTTTTTTATTTTTTTTTAAAATATGGACAATAAAAAAAAAATTTTTTCAAAATCTCCCATATTTTCAATAAAAAAATTGAAAAAATATGCCAATTTTTTCAATTTTTTTAATTTTTAATTTAATATTTTTTTTTGAAAAAAGTTATCAACAAATTTAATATTTGAATATCAAAATATTATAATGTATTTTTATTGTTTTTCCTAAAATTGTTAATAACTTTTTTTTAATAATTTTTTTATTAATTATAATTTTGCAAAAAAAAAAGAATTATGATTGTAGAAAATTTACAAAAAAGACTTAATGGAAAAAATTTAGAATATGAAAAAACATATACTTTTGAAGAAGCATTTTCATCATCTTTAAAATATTTTAATGGAGACGAACTTGCGGCTAAAGTTTGGATTTCAAAATACGCTTTAAAAAATTCTGACGGTGATATTTTCGAGAAAAATCCTGACGATATGCATAGGCGTATTGCAAAAGAAATAGCAAGAATAGAAAAAAAATATGAAAATCCAATGTCGGAAAATGAAATTTTTGATCTATTGAAAAATTTCAAATATATAATTCCACAAGGAAGTCCAATGTCAGGAATTGGAAATAAACATCAGGTTGTGAGTTTGAGTAACTGTTTTGTTATTGGTGAAAATAATTCTTATGATTCTTACGGTGGAATTATGAAAATTGACCAGGAGCAAGTGCAATTAATGAAAAGAAGAGCAGGCGTTGGTCATGATTTATCTCATATTAGACCAAAAGGAAGTCCAGTAAAAAATAGTGCTTTAACTTCTACAGGTGTTGTGCCTTTTATGGATCGCTATTCAAATTCTACGAGAGAAGTTGCTCAGGACGGGAGACGTGGAGCTTTGATGTTAAGTATTTCTATTAAACATATAGATGTAGAAGATTTTATAGATGCAAAATTAGAGCAAAATAAAGTCACCGGAGCAAATATTTCTGTTCGCATAGATGATAATTTTATGAAAGCAGTTATTAATGATGATTTTTATACGCAACAATTTCCCGTAGAAAGTAAAAATCCTAAATTTACTAAGAAAATTAAAGCCCGAAAACTTTGGGATAAAATAGTAAATAATGCATGGAAATGTGTACCATACGATACAAAAATACCTGTATATGATGAAAATAATGTTTATTCTATTCAGAAGATTGGGGATATTGTTACAAAGAGAAAAAAATATCATGTTTTATCTTTAAATCTTAAAAATTTAAAAATAGAAAAAAAACCTATAGTTGATTTTCAGGAGTATGATAATGATAAAAATATTTATCAATTAACAACGCAAAGAAATAAATCAATAACTGCAACCGAAGACCATATTGTTTATGTTCTTAGAAATGAGAAAGTTATAGAAATCCCTATTGCAAATGTTAAAATAGGTGATTATTTAATTGTTGCTAATCAAATAAGGTTAGATGAGAAAGATTTTAATAATGAAATTAAATTAGATTTATCTTTTTTTGAACATTGTTCTGTATGTTTTGATAATTTTGAAAATGAATTAAATCACAAAGGCATTAAAAATGTTTTAGGAAACTACGATAATAGTTCTAAACTATCGCATTACATAAGTCATGGTAAAATTCCTATTAATGAATTTTTTAAGATTCAATCTTTAATTAAAAATATAGAGAACTTAAAAGTTACACGAAACCAACAAATACATGATGTAGAATTTAAAATTACTAATGAATTATCTGCTTTTATAGGTTTATGGTTAGCAGAAGGTTCGTATCATGGGACAGAGGTATTATTTCACACTCATAAAGATGAAATAGAATCTTATCGTAATTTATTTGATATTATAGCTAATAAATTTAATACAAAATGGAGTTTTGAAATTGATAATAATTATGCAAAAATTATTTTTTCAAATTCTTTTATGCTTAAATTTATGAAGTCTATCGGATTAAATTATCTGAATGGCAATAAAGTTATTCCTAATTGGGTGTTTTCAACAGAATTAGATAAAATAGCTTTTCTTTTAAAAGGTTTATTTAGTGGTGATGGAACAAATAATAAAGGAGCAATTAGCTTTTCTCAATCTAGTAAAACATTAATTGAAGATGTTAAATCTTTATTATTAATGTTTGGTATTCATTCTAAAATATCATTATCAGAAAAATCTGGTAAAAAGATAATATTAGGTAAATTATGCAATATAAAAGATACTTATAGGCTTACAATTTATAAGGAAAGTAACATTTTGTTTCACAAATACGTTTCATTTTTTATAGCAAAAAAACAGCTAAAAAAAGAAGATTTAATTGTTAAAAGACCTTCTTTTAATATTCCAATTTCTGAAGAAAAACGTCGTAAATTAAGACTTTTTGGAAAAAACACAGTTTCAAAAAAAGTATTATTAGAAAAATTGGAAAGTTCTAAAACAATTACAATAGAAGATTATATTATTAATAATGATATAAATTATGATAAGGTAATTTCTAATGAAAAATTGGAAGATAATATAAAGAAAGTTTATGATATAACTGTCAAAGATAATCATACATTTATCTTATCAAATTCTTGTGTAATTTCAAATTCGGGTGAACCTGGAATTTTACTGTGGAGTACAATTATTAGAGAATCTGTATCCGATTGCTATTCTGATTTAGGTTATAAAACATTAAGTACAAATCCTTGCTCTGAATTGCCATTGCCATCTAAATCCAGCTGCCGACTTCTCGCTATGAATTTATATTCTTATGTTGATAATCCATTTACAAATAAATCTAAGTTTAATTTTAAATTATTTAAAAAACATTGTCATTATGCACAAAGAATAATGGACGATATTATTGATCTTGAAATTGAAAAAATAGATTTGATTCTAGACAAAATAGAAAAAGACCCAGAAACAGAAGAAGTTAAAATGATAGAAAAAAATCTATGGAAAAGCATAAGGCATAAAGCCGAAGAAGCAAGAAGAACTGGAATAGGTATTACGGCTGAGGGTGATATGTTAGCATCTTTAAATTTGACTTATGGAGATGATATTGCTGTGGATTTTTCTGTGGAAGTTCATAAAACTATGGCGATAGAAGTTTATCGTTCATCAGTAAATCTTGCAAAAGAGAGAGGAAGTTTTAAAATTTTTGACCACAAATTAGAAAAAAATAATCCTTTTATTCTGAGGTTAAAAAAAGAAGATGAAAATCTTTATGAAGAAATGATAAAATATGGAAGACGTAATATTGCTATGCTGACAATAGCTCCAACAGGAACAACAAGTTTAATGACGCAAACAAGCTCTGGCATAGAACCTGTTTTTTTGCCTTTTTATACCAGAAGAACAAAAGTTAATCCTAATGATAAAGAAGTGAAAATTTCTTTTACTGACGAAACTGGCGATTCTTGGCAAGAGCATAATGTTTTTCATCATAAATTTTTAGATTATTTAAAAATAAAAAATTATGATATAGAAAAAATAAAAAATTACAGTTCAGAGGAAATAAATGAAATGGTAAAAAATTCGCCTTATCATAATGCAACTGCAAATGATATAAATCATTTGAATAAAGTTGTTATGCAAGGACGAATTCAAAAATGGGTTGACCATTCCATAAGTGCCACCGTAAATCTTCCAAATGATGCAAAAAAAGAATTGGTTAGCGAAATATACATTAATGCTTGGAAAAACTCTTGCAAAGGAATTACTGTTTACAGAGATGGTTCAAGAAATGGTGTTTTGGTTTCTGATAAAAATAATAAAAAGAAAGATGATAAAATAATTTTGCCATTTAAAAAACGTCCAAAAGAATTAGACGCAGAAATTCTAAGATTTAAAAACAACAGCGAAAAATGGATTTCTTTTATTGCGCTTGTTGATAAAAAACCTTATGAAATTTTTACAGGTATAGAAGAAGATGATGTTTTTCCTATTCCAGAAAAAATTAAAAAAGGGAAAATTATAAAAAATATAGATAAGAATGGAAGTAAACGTTATGATTTTCAATATGTTAATCGCTTGGGTTATAGAATTACCATAGAAGGACTTTCCCACCAATTCAATAAGGAATATTGGAATTATGCAAAATTAATTTCTGGAGTTCTAAGACACGGTATGCCTTTGCAAAATGTTATTAATTTAATTTCCTCTTTGAATTTAGATGGCGAAGAAATTAATACTTGGAAAAATGGTGTTAAAAGAGCTTTGAAACGTTATATTCCAGATGGAACTCTTGCAAAAAATACCATCTGCGAAAATTGTAATTCTGATGAAGTTGTTTATCAAGAAGGATGTTTAATTTGTAAAAATTGTGGAAGTTCTAAATGTGGTTAAATTAAAAAAATTTGATTTTTTTTCAATTATAAATTTCATAAAATATGCCGTTTTTTTGAAAAAAAATTTTTCAATTTTAAATTTCATAAAATGTGCCGTTTTTTGAAAAAAAAATTTTTTCAATTTTAAATTTCATAAAATGTGCCGTTTTTTTTATAAATATGGTGAATATAATTTTGTTATATTTGGGTTTTCACATCTTGAATTTTTTTTAAATTTTTTTGATTTCTTCAATGGAAAGTTTTGTTGATTTTGAAATTTCTTCAATGCCAATTCCAGATTTTTTCATAAATTTTGCAATATTTAATATTGTATTATCTTTTTCTTTTTTTAAATTTTTAAATTTCAAATCTTTTTCTTCCAATTTCAAATCTTTTTCTTTTAATTGCTTTTTATATTTTTAATTTTTTCTTTAATTTCTCTTTTATCATTAATTCTTTTTATCTTTTTGCCTCAGATAATTGTGCTTTTGCAATTTCTTCATCGCTTAAATTATCATATTTAATTAATTTTACTGCCTTAGCAATTCCAGTATTATTTAAATTTAATTTGAAATTCACTTCATTTACAATTGATTGTCTTATTAAATGCAACCAGTCTCGAAAACTATCTGTTAGATTTTTATCTTCGTATTTTGAATGTAATTTAAAAAAATTAAATTATGTTTCCAAATTCTAATTAAATCTCATTAAGATTTTTCATATCAAAATCCAATTTCATGACGAATCTTTCAAAACCATTCCAGTTTTATTATGTATTTTGTACGGCTGTTCAAAACAATAACTGCAAGAACAGTTTTTTAATGTCATAACCAGTATTAGCTTTTATTTGTTTTGCGTTATGGAGCAAGAAAATAATGTAAAAATAATCGAAGATTGTAATCGTAAGCAATTTTTTGTATCTCTATAATAAATCTTTTATCCACAGTTTCTGCATAAA
>JAOZVH010000084.1 GCA_029938235.1 Bacteroidales bacterium | reverse complement strand
TTTGGAAAAAAGTTTTTTTAATAAATCATTAAAAATTCTCGTTTTTTGAAAAAAAATTTTTTTAAATAAATCATTAAAAATTCTCGTTTTTTGGAAAAAGTTTTTTTATAAATAAATTATTAAAATTTCGTCGTTTTTTGAAAAAAATCATTAAAATAATTGTTTTTTTTGAAAAATTTTTTTTTAAATTATAAAAAATCATTTTATAAAATTATAATTTTTAAATCCGTATATTTTTTTTAAATCTTTTTTATTATATGTAATTAATTTTTCACAATATTTTTCAGCAATTACAGTATGAATACAATCATTTATATTTTTAAATCCAATCTTTTCGGACAATTTAATTGCTTTTTTTATATCATTTATTCAAAATTTACTGGATTTGATTTTAATAGATAATTTAAATTATCAGTAATAAATTGCTTTTCCATATTTAATTTCCCCATAACAAATACTGTTTCAGAAATTGTTAACAATGAAATTAAAAATTTTTTATTCTTTAAGCATCAAAAATTAATTTTTTTCGAAGTTAAATGTTTTTCAATATTTTGAATAAAAATAAAATTTATAATTACATCTTATCAAAATATAACATCATTTATTTCTTTTATTAAATCTGAAATATTTATTTGTTTTTGTATTTCAATATTATATTTTTTATTTTGTTTATATGCTTTTGAAAAAATTTCGTAAAGATAGGTTCTATTTTTTTCATATAAATATGTTACAAGCAAACTCTTATAAACATCTTTTAAAATTTGTTTACCTTTGTTGTTTAACAAAGATAAATCTAAATATTCTTGATTTTTATCTATATTAATTACGATACTCATTTTTTATTAAAAATAAAATTTTTTCAAAAGAAACATTTTTTTTATAAAAAAAATGTTTTTTAAAATATTTTTTAAAATCCTATAACTTTTATTTCTGTTCGTCTATTTTCTTGATGTTCTTCTTCTGTACATTTTACTCCATCTTTACAATGATTTTTTAATTTTGTTTCTCCATAACCTTTCGCAGATATTCTATTTTTTTTAATTCCTTTTGAAATTATATAATTAACTGCTGATTTAGCTCTTTTCTGAGACAAATTTAAATTATAAGTTTCACTTGCTCTTGCATCTGTGTGCGAACCAAGTTCAACTGTAATATGAGGATTATCTTCCAAATATTTTACAACTTTATCCAATTCTAATTTTGAATGTGAACGCAAATTCCATTTATTCAAATCATAATAAATATCATCTAAAACAAATGAACTTCCCATTTTTAAATTTCTTAGTGCCAAGACTATTTCGTGATAAATCGTTTCTGTTTTTCTTTTTCCATAAGTTGAAATTTGACTTTCGTTTTTTGTGAAATAGCCATCTTTACTAATTTCAAAATCATAAATACAATCTGGGTCTAATGCAAAACTAAAAGCACCTTTCAAATTGGAAGTGTAAGCATTTCTTAAATTATAAGTCTTATTAAAAACATTAATTTGTGCATTTTCTATTCCTTCACGAGTAATTTCATCTAGAACTTTCCCTTCTAAATGTAACCAAAAACCCTTTTCTAATGGAATATTTAAAAATGGTTCTTCAACATTTTTATAATCAGAAGAAAGGTAAACAATTTTTTTTGTTTTATAATCTAATTTACTGACAACCAATTGATAATCTTTATTTGGCTCAATTAGAAACTCAAATTTTCCATCATCTTTTGTGTTGGAAATTTTTTCTCCCTTAGCAATGTCCATTAAAACTAATTTTGCATTCATTATAGGAATTCCCGTTTCCTCTTCATAAACAAAACCTTTTAATTTTATCAAAGCAGATTCATCTTTTTCAAAATAATAAATATCATCACCGCCTTTTCCCCCCAATCTATTGGACGCAAAAAAACCATGCTCTTTTTTATCATTAATAATGAAACTAAAATCATCATAAGAAGAATTTATCGGATAAATCTGATTTATATTTATCGGCAAACTTGCCCTGTAACCATCGTGTTTACATATAAAAATATCTAAACCACCAAGTCCTCCATGTCCATTGGAAGAGAAATATAAAACTCCGTCCTTATGAAAAAATGGAAATAATTCATCGCCTTTGGTATTTACTTTTGGTCCGAGATTTTTTGGTTTAGTCCATTTTGCTCCGAGTTTTTTACAAACATAAATATCTGTCCCTCCCATCGCTCCGTCCCAGGGAGCATCAGAAACAAAAAATAAAAATTTTTGATTATGCGAAAGCGTTGGATGTCCTATGGAATAATTTTTATCATTAATAGTAAATAATTCTGCTTCCGTCCATTCGTCTCCAATCAATTGAGAAACAAAAATTTCTAATTGATTAACTTTTTTATCAGAAAAAATCAATTTTCCTTTTTTAAAATTATTCCTTGTAAAATAAATTCTTCTATTATTCCTTGTAAAAGTTGCTGGACCTTCGTGATATTCTGTATTTATTTTTTTAGAGAAGTTTTTAACTTCAAAAAATTCATTTTTTTCATTTTGCATAGCAAAAAATAAATCTAAATAAGGTTCAGATGTCCAGCCGTAAATTTTATTGTTTGAGTTTTCTTTTTTTCTCGAAGAGACAAAAACAATTCCTAATCCATAAAAAGCAGGCGAAAATTCCGAAAACGGAGTATTAATATTTAAATTATGAATTTTTATATTTTTATTTTCTAATTTTTTTTGCAAAATTTTTATTTCTTCTATGTCAATTTCTTTTAAAACTTCCCTATTTTTTGGAAAAAAAGACAAATATTTTTTGAACCATTTTTGAGATTCTATATATTTTTTATTTGTTTTCAAAACTTTTGCATAATTTAAAAAATCTTCTGGAATTGCAGCCGGAGATTGCAAAAGAATTTCATATAAAAAAATTGCATCTAATGGACGATTTACTTTTTCATAAGATTTTGCAAGTCTTCGTATTGCTTCTGTATTATCAGAATTTTTTTTCAAAAAATTTTCATAATGTTTAATCGCCATAGAATATTCATAATGCTCAAACATTCCATTTGCTTTTGCAAGAATTCGTTTTTGCGAATAAAAATTATTTGACAAAATTATTAAAAATAAAAAAAAAAAAAACTTCATTTTGAATTTGCTTTTTGCAAAATTAATAATTTTTATAAAAAAATATTATTATAAAAATGAAAAAAAAATTTTTTCCAAAAAAACACAATTTTTTTTAATTTTTCCTTATAATTACAAAAATTTTAATTTTAATAAATTTCATAATTTTAGATATGAAAAAATTGTATGTTTTTGTAATTTTGTTTTTAATTTTTTTCTCTTGCAATTCACAAGAAAAAGATAAGAAAAAATTTGAAATAATTAATGAGCTTAAAACTACTTCGGTAAAAAATCAAGGAAGAAGTGGTACTTGTTGGAGTTTTGCGACTTGTTCTTTTGTAGAAACAGAAGCTTTACGTATGGGAAAAGGAGAACATGATTTGTCAGAAATTTACATTGTTCGTCATTGTTATTTTGATAAGGCTCAAAAATTTATTCGTTTACACGGTAAATCTAATTTTTCCGAAGGTGGTCAGGCTCACGATTTTGTAAATGTTTCTGTGAATTATGGTTTGGTGCCAGAGCAAATTTATAATGGTTTAAATGACGGTTCTAAAATTCATAATCACACAGAGATGTTTGATATTTTAGATGCGTCTTTAAAATCTATAATTAAAAAACGAAAAATAACAAATAAATGGAAAGAATTAACAAATTCTATTTTAGATATTTATTTAGGTAAAATTCCGGAAAAATTTATTTATGAAAACAAAGAATATACGCCATTAAGTTTCATGAATGAAGTTATTGCTTTTAATCCAGACGATTATGTTGAGCTAACATCTTATTCACATCATAAATTTTATGAAAAATTTAATTTAGAAATTCCTGACAATTGGTCTGATAATTATTATTATAATCTTCCGATAGATGATTTAATGAGAATTTTTTATTATGCCTTAGAAAATAATTTTTCCATAGATTGGGACGGTGATGTAAGTGAAAAAAGATTTGAGCATGGAGATGGAATTGCCTATTTAAAAGATGAAGAACAAAATATTAGTCAGGAAAAAAGACAAGAAACTTTTGATTCTTATCTCACAACAGACGACCATTTGATGCATATAATTGGAATGGCAAAAGATGAAAAAGATAAAAAATATTTCATTACAAAAAATTCTTGGGGACCAGAAAGCAATGATTTTGGTGGGAAATTATATATTTCTGAGAAATATGTAAAATTAAAAACCGTTGCAATTATGGTTCATAAAGATGCCATTCCAAAAGATATTAGAAAAAAATTGAAATTATAATATTTTTTATGAAAAAAAAAATATTGTTTATTATTAATCCTATTTCAGGAATAGGAAAACAGAAAATTATAGAAAAATTAATATCAGAAAATTTAGATAAATCTAAATTTTCTGTGAAAATTGAATATACGAAATATCGTTTTCACGCTTTCGAAATTAGCGAAAAATATAAAAATTTATTAGATATTATTGTGATTGTTGGCGGTGATGGTTCTGTAAATGAAGTTTCTCATAGTTTAATTTTTTCTAAAACTATAATGGGTATTATTCCTGCAGGTTCGGGAAATGGTTTTGCAAGACATTTAAAAATACCATTAAATTTAAAAAAAGCAATTCTTTTATTTAATAATTTTTCCTTAAAAAAAGTTGATAGCGTAAAAATTAATGATAAAATTTTTGTTAATGTTGCAGGCGTTGGTTTTGATGCGAGAATTGCTCATCAATTTGAAAAATTAGGAAAAAGAGGATTTTATAATTATGTAAAATTAACAATAAAAGAATTTTTCTATTCAAAAAATCAAAAATTTCGCTTCAAAATCGGAAAAAAAATTTTTGAAAAAAATGCTTTTATGTTAAGTTTTGCAAATTCGTCTCAATTTGGGAATAATGTTTTTATCGCTCCATTTGCAAAAATTGATGATGGTTTTTTAGATATTTGCTTTTTAAAAAAGTTTCCTTTTTGGGAAATTCCTAAAATTTCTTATATGTTTTTTTCAAAAAAAATTTTTCATTCTAAATATTGGGAAAGTTTTAAAGAAAAAAAAATTACATTTTTAAACGATAAAAAAATAGAGATTCACATAGACGGCGAAGCACAAAATATTTCTAAGAATATTGAATTAGAAGTGCAAAAACATTCTTTGTTGGTTGCTATTCCTTAATTTCTAAAAAAAAATTAAAAAAAATTTTTTCAAAAAAACGTAAAAATTTTAACATTTTAAATTAAAAAAATATAAAAAACAAATTCCAAATTTTTAAAAATTTGGAATTTGTTTTTATAAAAAATTTGATGAAATTTTCATTAAAAAAATTTATTTTTTAATTTTTAGTTTTTTATTTTCACCCTTATCTTTTACTACTGTTTTTGTTGTAGTTATGGTTTCTCCATCGTCGTTAATTTCTGTGGTAGTAATTGTTGTTGTGACGCTTTTTCTTCCTTTTGTTGTAATTATATCATTTTTTTTCGGTGTATAATTTTTTACATTTTCTATTTTATCTTTTTTAATGTCCTCAGAATTTTCTAAATTCATAGCAATACTTGGAGCAATCACAAGAGCCACAACAGACATTAATTTTAATAAAATATTCAAAGATGGTCCGGAAGTATCTTTAAATGGATCTCCAACAGTATCACCAACTACAGACGCTTTATGAACATCAGAACCTTTTCCATATTCTATACCGTTCACAATAACTCCTTCTTCGATAGTTTTTTTTGCATTATCCCAAGCACCACCAGAGTTAGACTGGAAAATTGCCATCAAAACTCCTGTAACAGTAACTCCTGCAAGTAAACCACCAAGCATCTCAGCACCACCAATATAACCAACTAAGGTTGGAGTAAGTATAGCAAGCAGTCCGGGTAAAACCATTCTTTTTATAGATGCCTTAGTTGCAATATCAACACATTTATCATATTCTGCTTTTCCGTCTGCCTTTTCAAATTCCGCTTTTTCTTCTTCGGTTGCATTACTAATATTAGAGTCATACTTTTTCATAATTTCAAGCGCTCTTTTTAATTCAGGAATATTTTTGAATTGTCTTCGCACTTCTTCTATCATTTCCATAGCTGCTTCTCCAACTGCTCCCATAGATAAAGAAGAAAATAAAAATGGTAACATTCCTCCAACAAATAAACCAGCCATAACAGTTGGTAAAGCAATATCTATGCTTGTTATATTTGCTTGTTGCATAAAAGCGGCAAATAAAGCTAATGCAGTCAAAGCCGCTGAAGCAATGGCAAAACCTTTACCAATGGCAGCGGTTGTATTTCCTACAGCATCTAATTTATCTGTTCGTTCTCTAACTTCTGGTTCTAATTCTGTCATTTCTGCTATTCCTCCGGCATTATCGGCAATTGGACCGTAAGCATCAACTGCAAGTTGTATTCCTGTATTTGCTAACATTCCAACAGCAGCGATTGCAATACCATATAATCCGGCAAAATAATGAGCTAATAAAATAGAAGTTGCAATAATTAAAATAGGTATAGCAGTAGATTGCATACCAATACTAATTCCTTCAATAATATTTGTTGCAGAACCAGTTACAGATTTTTCTACTATACTATTTACAGGTTTTGAACCTGTACCTGTGTAATATTCAGTGATTTTACCAACTCCAAGTCCGGCAATTAGACCAACAATTGTTGCCCAAAAAACACCAAGTGAAGTATAAATTTTACTTCCTAATGTCCATACATCAGGTAAAAAAGCATCAATAATAAAATAAGTTGCTACTATCATTATTCCAGCCGAAATAAATTCTGCCATATTTAATGCCTTTTGTGGGTCGCTTCCTTCTTTTGCGTTTACGAAAAAAGTTCCAATAATAGAAGTAATTATTCCAACTGCAGCAAGTGCAAGAGGTAATAATACTGCTCCAAGTTCGAAGTCGCCAAATTCTGTCAAAGCAACAAAAGATGCTCCCAAAACCATAGTTGCAATTATCGAACCAACAAAAGATTCAAATAAATCTGCTCCCATACCTGCTACATCACCAACATTATCTCCAACATTATCAGCTATAGTTGCCGGATTAAGTGGATGATCTTCTGGTATTCCAGCTTCTACTTTTCCAACAAGGTCAGCTCCAACATCAGCGGCTTTAGTATAAATTCCACCACCGACACGAGCAAATAATGCTATGGAAGAAGCTCCAAGAGAAAAACCAGAAATTACATTAAGTACAGTAGCAATTCCCCAATCAACTCCAATTATATAATGATAAATTAGAAATAAGAGACTCAAACCAAGAACACCAAGACTAACAACACTCAATCCCATTACTGCACCTCCGGAAAAAGCAACTTGTAAAGCTTTATTTAAAGAAGTTCTTGCTGCATTTGTTGTTCTTACATTAGCTTTTGTAGCTATTTGCATTCCTAAATATCCAGCTAATCCAGAAAAAAATGCACCAACTATAAATGAAAATGCAACGAAAGCGTTAGAACTTTCTTCATTTGCTCCTTTAAAAAAAAGTAAAACTGAAACAGCAGCAACAAAAATTGCTAAAATTTTATATTCTGCTTTCAAAAAAGACATCGCACCATTTGCAATGTATGTGGAAATTTTCCTCATTTTACTCGTACCAACTTCTTGTTTATTGACCCAAGAAGTTTTAAAAAAAGTAAATATTAAACCAATAATACCAAGTAATGGTAAAAAATAAATTAAATTATCCATAAATTATTTTTTTATTTATTTTATTTTTATTTATAAAAATTGCAAATTTAAATTTTTTTTTATAAAAAAAAATTGAATAACAAATTTTTAATTAAAAATATTATTGTATTTGAAATATAAATAAAAAATTTACAATAAATATCAATCTTAAAAAATATCTTTAATTTCCTTCATTGATAAATTTGTAATTGATGCAATAACTTTATCTGGTATTTTAGAAAGTTTCATATTTCTAGCAATATTTATTTTTTCATCTTTCTTGCCTTTTTCAAAACCTTTTTCAAAACCTTTCATTTCTAATCTCATTGCAGTAGAGATGAATTTTTCTTAACATTTACCATAAAATGTAATTTTTAAATAAAAAAAATTATAATATAAATGTTAAAAAATATTTTTAATTTCTTCCATTGATAAATTTGTAATGGATGCAATAATTTTATCTGGTATTTTAACTTTCTAAGTTTAAAATTTCTAATAATTCTGAAGAAGAAATTTTTTTATAAATTCTAAAAAATCTTTTTTCTCAGAAAATAAGACCTTAAAAAAATTATCATGAGAATTTATTAATTTTATAGCTTTTTTCTTTTTCCTTTTCATATATTGCAAATATATATTTATTTAAATAAATAAAAAAAAAAATATAAATTTTTAAAAAAATTATATTTTTGTTTTTAATAAAAATTTATTATGAATGTTTCAATTTTAAATAAAATTTATAATGCCAAATTTACAGAAAGAGATTTTCAAAGAATAAGTGATTTTATACAAAAAAATTATGGAATAAAAATGCCTCCGGAGAAAAAAATAATGCTAAAAAGTCGTTTACAAAAACGTCTTAAAAAACTTAATATAACTTCATACAAGGAATATATAAATTTTGTTTTTTCAAAAAATGAAAGAAATAAAGAACTCGTAAATATGATGGACGCTGTTTCTACCAATAAAACAGATTTTTTTAGGGAAAAAAAGCATTTTGATTTTTTATCTAAATTTGTTTTGCCAAAAATTTTACGCGATTCAAATAAAAGACATTTAAAATTATGGAGTTCTGCCTGTTCAAGTGGTGAAGAAGTTTACACTATGGCGATTACATTAAGTGAATTTTTATTAAAAAATCCAGCTTTTAGTTATAGTATTCTTGGAACAGATATTTCTACTGTAGTTTTAAATAAAGCCATCAGAGGAATTTATCCAAATGAAAGTATAAATAATATAGCAATTGAATTAAAAAAAAAATATTTTTTAAAAAGCAAAAATTCAGATATTAAAAAAGTTAGAATTATTAGCAATTTAAGAAATAAAGTAAGTTTTAAAAGATTAAATTTAATTGATAATTTTTATACTAATATAAATAATAATTTTGATATAATTTTTTGTAGGAATGTTTTAATTTATTTTGACAGAAAGGTTCAGGAAAAAGTAATTCTTAAATTATGTAAACATCTTGTTAAAGGTGGTTATTTTTTTCTTGGACATTCGGAATCTATTATTGGTATGGATCTTCCATTAGTTCAAATTAAACCTACTGTATTAAAAAAAATATAAATTATGAGTAGAATAAGTGATAAAATTTTTTTTGAAGAAATGGTTATTCGTTTTAAAAACGATAAAAGTTTTTTTAAAGAATTTCTTTTTGACGAGATATTAGAAATTAATGAAAAGTTAAAAAATGCTGAAAAATTGAAAAGTAATTTTATTTCTAACATTAGAAATGAAATTATTAATCCGTTTACATCTATTATTGGACTTGCAAATTCTATAAAATCTATTTCCCAAAAGAACAAATATGAAAAAATAGAATTTATGTCAAATTTAATCTATAAAGAAGCTTTTTCATTGGATTTTCATTTAAAAAATATTTTTATCTCTGCATCTTTGGAAAAAGGGGACGTTAATTTGGAAATTAAAAATTTTGATATTATAAATTTAATAAAAGATAATATAAAAAATTTTAAACATAGAATTAAGGAAAAAGATTTAAAAATTAGTATTAAAAATAATAAGGAAAAAGAATTGATATTTTCTTCAGATTATGAAAAAATAAAAATAATTTTTTCCAATTTATTGAGTAATGCTATAAAATTTTCAAATGAAAATGAAGTTATAGAAATTTCAATTGAAAAAAAAGATGAAAAACTTAAATTATCTGTTAAAGATTTTGGAATTGGAATTGAAAAAGAAGAGCAAAATTTAATTTTTAATAGATTTAAGCGTTTAAATGAAAATATAAATTCACAAAATAGAGGATACGGTCTTGGACTTGCAATAGTATCAGATTTATTAACTTTGATGAGTGGAGAAATTTATTTTAAAAGTAAAATAAATGAAGGTAGTACTTTTACATTTATTATACCAGAGAAAAAAATTAAAAATTTAGATTTTGTTTTCGATGACGGATTAGAGTTTTTTTAAAAAACAATATTTATGAAAATTGCAATTTTTGGAAGAAATTTTAGAAGAAATTTTTATAAAAGTATTTTTTTAATTTTTCTAAAATTAGAAAAAGAAAATGTAAAAATTATAATGTTCAAACCGTATTATAATTTTATTATAAAAATTTTAAGTAAAAAAAAATACAAAAAAATAAGAGAAAAATTAGATAAAAAATCTATTTCTTTTTTTGAAAAAAGTGAAGATTTAGAAGGTCAAAATGTGAAAATTTTGTTAAGTATTGGTGGCGATGGGACTTTTCTTGATGCTGTTTCTTTGATACGAAATTTTAATATTCCATTAATTGGCATAAATGTAGGAAGACTTGGTTTCCTATCTACAATTTCTCATAATGAAATATCATCTGCATTAGATGATATTTTAAAAGGTGATTATGAATTTGACGAAAGAATTTTGATAGAAATGGAAGACAAAGAAAATAAATTTAATAATTTTCCTTTTGCTTTAAATGAATGTGCCATCGTAAAGAAAGATATTACAACTTTAATTACTTTGCACGTTTATATTAATGGAGAATTTTTAAATTCTTATTGGGCAGATGGTTTAATTATTTCAACTCCAACAGGTTCTACTGCTTATTCGCTAAGTGTTGGTGGACCAATAGTTGTTCCAAATTCTAATAATTTTATTATTTCTCCAATTTCGCCGCACAATTTAACTATGCGTCCAATTATTGTTTCTGATGATAATGAAATTTCAATAAAAGTAGAAAGTAGAAATTATAATTTTTTTACCTCTCTGGATTCAAGGTCTTATAAATTTTCTTCCAAAAAAGAAATTAAACTAAAAAAAGCAAATTTTAAAATTAAAATTTTGAAATTAAAAGATAAAACATATTTTTCTACTCTACGAAATAAATTAATGTGGGGAGCAGATAAAAGAAATTTTTTATAAAAAAATACGTTTTTTTTGAAAAAAATTTTTAATTAAAAATTAAAATTATGGAATATATTATAACAAAAAAATTTCTTTCAAAATTAAAAGAATTTTTAAATTTTTCTGAAAATATATTAATTATAAGTCATCAAAATCCAGATGGAGATGCAATATCTTCCTCTCTTGGACTTTTGCATTTTTTGAAAAAAAAATATAAAAATAAGAAAATAAATATTATTGTGCCAAATAATTTTCATCATTTTTTGAAATGGTTAAAGAAAAGTAATGAAATTATTATTTTTTCAGAAAATGAAACCTATTCAATAGAATTAATAAAAAAAGCAAATTTAATTTTTTGTTTAGATTTTAATTCAATGTTGCGAACAGGAGATTTAGAAAATTTAATTATTTCTTCAAAAGCAAAAAAAGTTTTAATAGATCATCATCCTTCTCCGGAGATTGAGCAATTTGATTTAATTCTTTCTAAAGAAAGTGCCAGTTCAGCCTCAGAAGTTCTTTATAATTTTATAGAAATTTTAGGCGAAAAAAAGTTAATAGATAAAAATATTGCAGAATGTATTTTTACAGGAATTTCTTCAGATACCAATTCTTTCTCTGTAAATTCAAATTCATTAACTCACAAAATAGTTGCAGAGATTTTAGAAATTGGAGTTGATAAAGAAAAAGTACAGAAAAATTTATTTCATAGTTTTTCTTTTAACAAAATGAAATTGATGGCTTATGTTTTATCAGAAAAGATGAAAATTTTTCCAAAATATAATTTAGGTTTGATAAGTTTAAATGCTGAAGAAAAGGAGAAATTTAATTTTGAAGTTGGTGATGCAGACAATTTCGCTAATTTACCGATGTCAATTAAAGATATTGAAATATCTGCTTTTTTTACTAATTATAAAGATTTTATAAAAATATCTTTTCGTTCTATGGGAAGTTTTAATACTAATTTATTTGCAAGAAAATACTTTAATGGAGGTGGACATAAAAAAGCGTCAGGCGGAAAATCTTATAAAAATATGGAAGAAACTATAGAAGATTTTTTATTTTATATAAAAGAATTTTTAAAAAATTAAAATTATAAAAAAAAAACAAATTGGAGAAAAAGTTTTTTCAAAAAAACGGCAAAATTTTAATGATTTTTTATAATTTTAAAAAAAATTTTTTCAAAAAAACGGCAGAATTTTAATGATTTTTTATAATTTAAAAAAAGTTTTTTCAAAAAAACGGCAAATTTTTAATGATTTTTTATAATTTTAAAAAAAATTTTTTCAAAAAAACGGCAAATTTTTAATGATTTTTTATAATTTAAAAAAAATTTTTTCAAAAAAACGGCAAATTTTTAATGATTTTTTATAATTT
>JAOZVH010000285.1 GCA_029938235.1 Bacteroidales bacterium | reverse complement strand
TAAAAAAAAAATTTTATTTGTAATAAAATAATTAACTACTGCGTAACATCAGTTAAATACTTAAATTCGATATTTTTTTAATTTTTCTTTCCAAAGAAAATAATTTTTTGGGAAATATTTTTTAATTTTCACTTCTTTTTTAAAAATACCGTAAACAGATGAACCGCTTCCGGACATAGAAGCATATTCTGCCCCTAAATCATATAATTTATTTTTAATGTTTCTTACTTCAGGATATTTAAAAAAAATATTTTTTTCAAAATCGTTAAAAATTAAATTTTTCCATTCAGAAATTGGAGTACTCACAGAATATTTTAAAGATAATTTTGGCTCTCTTGGAACAATATTCTTATAAGCATTTGCTGTATTTACAGAAAAATTTGGCTTAACGAGATATAAAAAATAACCTTCTAGATTCAAATTTATATATTGTAAAATTTCACCTTTCCCCCTAGCAAAGGCTGGTTTATTTTCTATAAAAAAAGGTGCATCACTCCCAAGTTGTATAGCAAAATCTTTTAATTCTTTATTGCTTAAATTTAAATTTAAAGTTTCGTTCAAAAATTTCAACATATAAGCACCATTAGAAGAACCGCCACCAAGACCAGAACCCATAGGAATTATTTTATGTAAATGGATATTTATATCTGGAATTTCTTCAAAAAATTTTTTTTTCAATAAAAAATATGCTTTTATACATAAATTTTCTTCAAAACTACCTTTTATTTTTAAACCTGTAACTTTTAAAGTTATATGATCATTTTCTTGATTATCTGGAACTTCTATAAATTCAATAATATCTGATAAAAATATAGGATAAAATACAGTTTCCAAATTATGAAAACCATCTTTTCTTTTTTTTGTAATATTTAAACCAATATTTATTTTTGCATTTGGAAAATTTAACATTTTTTTTATCGAAAAATTTAAATTGTTTTTTTACAAAAAAAATAAAAATAAATTATTTTTTATAAAATAATTTATTTTTTATAAAATCATAGTTTTGATTTCTTATTTTAGGAATAAAACCTGCTTCTAAAATTGCTTTTTTCATTCCTTTTTTATCTAATTTATTAGATGCTCCTGCTGAAGAAACTACATTTTCTTCCATCATAATAGAACCAAAATCATTCGCTCCGGAATGCAAACAAACTTGTGCTGTTTCTACTCCGACAGTTAACCAACTTGCTTGTATGTTCTTGATATTATGTAAAATAATTCTACTTATGGCAACAGTTCTAATATATTCTTCGGCACTAACTAATTGATATTTTACATTGTTTTTCTTTAAAACAGTTCCAAAATCTTGAAAAGTCCATGGAGTAAAAGAAATGAAACCTACAGAATTTTCAGGTTTTTTTTCTTGTAAATCTCTAATTAAATGTAAATGTTCTATACGTTCTTTTTTGCTTTCTATGTGTCCGAACATCATAGTTGAAGAAGTTAAAATATTTAATTTATGAGCTTCTGACATAACATTTAACCATTCAGCAGAATTACATTTATATTTTGATAAATTTTTTCTAACTTCGTCATTTAAAATTTCTGCTCCGGCTCCGGGCAAACTATCTAAGCCGCTTTTTACTAATCTTTGTAAAACTTCTTTATAGGATTTATTTTCTAATTTTGAAATGTGTACAATTTCTGGCGGACCAAGAGCATGTAATTTTAATTTTGGATATAAATTTTTTAAATTTTTAAATAAGTTTTCATAAAAATCTAATTTTAATTTTGGATGTAAACCACCTTGTAAAAGTAATTGATTGCCTCCATTTTTAAATAAAAATAATATTTTTTTTATATATTCTTCTATTTTTGTTATGTAGGAATTTTTTGAATTTATTTTTTTATGAAAATTACAGAATTTACAATTGGCAACACAAATATTTGTAATGTTAATATTTCTGTCAATTATCCAACCAACATAATTTTCTTTGTGAATTTTTTGTCTTATAGAATTAGCAATAAATATTAATTCTGAAGTGGATAAATTTTCATACAAAAATAAACTCTCTTCGACATTTAAAGATTTAAAATCTTTTATTAATAGATCTTTCAAAATATTTTTAAATTTAAAAATTTAGTTAAAATTTGGATTTTCAGGAAATTGTGTCCATAATTTATATTTAGAACCCAAATTTCCAACAAAATTAGTCCACATTTTTTTTATATCTTGATATTTAAAAACTTCTTCAGAAGAAATATCAGAAATTGCCCAAGTATTATTTTTGACTTCGTTTTCCAATTGATCTTTTGTCCATCCAGAATAACCAACAAAAAATTTTATTTCTCTTTCCGAAATTGAACCAACTTCTATTAATAATTTTAAATAATTAAAATCTCCTCCCCAATAAATATTTTCTTTTATTTTTAAACTTCCGGGAATTTGTTCACCAACACTGTGTAAATAATGGATAGTATCTGCTCTTACTGGTCCGCCAAGATAAACATCAGCATTTATTTTGGGGAAATTTTTTAAAACATTATTAATTTTTAAATTAGTTTTTTTATTTAAAATGAAGCCCAAAGCACCATCTTTTTTATACTCCGTCAGAAAAACTACAGAGCGTTTGAAAAAAATGCCACCAGAAAATGGTTCAGAAAGTAATATTCTACCCATTTTAATTTCCTCATTATTATTAAAATCTATTTTAAAATCTTCAATATTAAAATCCATATTTTTAATTTTCTACAAAATTATATAAATTTTTATTTTTATATAAATTTTCTGCAATTATTAAATCAAATTTATCTGTAATTTTAATATTTTCTTTATTACCACCAGTTAAAAAAATTTTCTTTTTCAAATTTTCTATGAGACTTGCATCATCTGTAAATTCTTTTTTGTAATTCTGTGAGTACGCCTTTTTTAGTATTTCACTCTGAAAAATCTGAGGTGTTTGAACTAATTTATAATTTTCCCTTTTTCTTGAAAAATTATTTCCATTTTCTATTTTACGAAGACTATCTTTTAAATCAATTACAGGAACAGCATTTCCATAAATTTCTGCTGTTTTGAAAGATCTTTCCAAAGTTGCCATAGAAACAAATGGACGAACTCCATCATGAACAGCAATTAATGATTTTTCTTTTATCGTATCAACAGCATTTTTTACAGAAAAAAAACGCTCTGAACCACCATGCACAATTTTATGTTTTATTGTAAAATTATTTTTAATAATAATTTTTTTCCAAAATTCAACTTGATTTTTTGGTATTACAACTATAATTTCTAAATTTTTGTCATAATTAAAAAATTTTTCAATTGTGTGTGCTAAAATTGGTTTTCCATTCAAATTAAAAAATTGCTTTGGGATTTTTAAGCCCATACGTTTACCAACACCACCTGCAAGTATAATAACAAATTTTTTCATAAAATTATTTAAAATTAAAAATTAATAAAAAAAAATTTTTTCAAAAAAACGCTAAAATTTTAACATTTTTAAATAAAAAAAATTTTTTCAAAAAAACGCCAAAATTTTAATGTTTTTAAATTATTAAAAAAATTTTTTTCAAAAATCGTCCAAAATTTTAATATTTTTAAATTATTAAAAAAATTTTTTTTCAAAAATCGTCCAAAATTTTAATATTTTTTAATTTGAAA
>JAOZVH010000284.1 GCA_029938235.1 Bacteroidales bacterium | reverse complement strand
GACAAAAAGAAAGTGCAAGAGAAATAATTAACGAAATTATTAAATAACGTAATATCTTTGGTTTCATAAACTTTTAATTTATTTTTTATTTAATTTTAAAAATCATAAAAATTTTGACATTTTTTTGAAAAAAAATTTTTTTTAATGAAAAAAATTAGTCTTCTTGAAAAACTCCCATTTTTGTAAATTTATTAATTCTATTTTCAATAAGTTTATCTTTATCTACATTTCTTAAAATTTCTATGTGTTTTTTTATTTCTGTTTTTACATTTAAAAAAATTTGTTCTCTATTTACGTGTGCGCCTCCAAATGGTTCCGGAATAATTTTATCTATTAAATTAAATTTTAGCATATCCTCAGCAGTTAATTTTAATGCTTTTGCGGCTTCTTTTTTAAATTCCCAACTTCTCCATAAAATAGATGAACAGGACTCCGGAGATATAACAGAATACCAAGTATTTTCCAGCATAAAAACTTTATCACCAATTCCTACTCCAATTGCTCCACCTGATGCTCCTTCTCCAATAATTACACAAATTACAATGGTTTTCAAATTAAACATTTCATAAATATTTCGTGCAATTGCTTCTCCTTGTCCTCTTTCTTCTGCTTCTAAACCGGGAAATGCTCCGGGCGTATCTATAAGAATAACTATGGGTTTTTCGAATTTTTCTGCTAAACGCATTAAACGTAATGCTTTACGATAACCCTCAGGATTTGCCATTCCAAAATTACGATACTGTCGTTCTTTCGTATTTCTTCCTTTTTGTTGTCCGATAAACATTACCGTTTCACCATCTAAAGATGCAAAACCTCCTATCATTGCTTTATCATCTTTTACATTTCTATCACCGTGTAATTCGATAAAACTGTCTTTTTCTGATATAGCGGAAATGTAATCTAATGTGTAAGGACGGTCCGGATGACGAGAAATTTGTACACGTTGCCAAGGTGTTAAATTGCTATAAATTTTCTTTCGTGTCTCTTGAATTTCTTTATCAAGTTCTTCTACGATTTTACTCGTATCTACCTTAGTAGTTTTTGCAATTTCTTTTGTTCGTTCTAAATGTTCTAATAATTCCTGTATAGGTTTTTCAAAATCTAAGAAATTCATAATTTTTAATTTTATTAAAAAAATTTTTTTTACAAAAAAACCTATTTTTTTTTAAATAAATAAAAAAAAATTATTTTTGTTAAAAAAATTGAAATGAAAAAAATAGAATTAGATATTATTGGTTTAAGTTATACACAAACTCAGTCCGGAGCTTATGCTTTACTTTTAGGTGAAATAGAAGGCGAAAGACGTTTGCCTGTTATTATTGGAGCACAAGAAGCTCAGGCAATTGCAATACATTTGGAAAATATTAAACCACCAAGACCTTTAACTCATGATTTATTTTTAAATATGGCAATAGGTTTTAATGTTAATCTCGTTGAAGTTGTTATTTTAAAATTGGAGGAAGGTTTATTTTATTCAGAACTTGTTATGGAAAATTCTTTAACAACCATAAGAATAGATGCAAGAACTTCTGACGCAATTGCATTAGCAATTCGTTTTTCTTGTCCAATTTATACTAATGAAGATATTTTGCAAAAGGCAGGTATGTATATTGATTTGGAAGGAAAAACAAAAAAACCTAAAAAAACAAAAACAAAAAAGAAAAAGAATATTCTAAAAGAAAAAAGTATAGAAGAATTAGAAAAATTGATGAATAAAGCCATAGAAGAAGAAAATTATGAAAAAGCTTCTCTTTACAGAGATGAAATTAATATAAGAAAAAAATAGTTTTTATAAATTTTACATAAATTTTGTTTTAATATTATTAATTTTTTATAAAAAATATGAAAAAAAGATTCAAATATAAACATAAAGCTTTTATCTCTTATAAACATTCTGAGCTGAGCAGAACCCAGGCAATTGCTTTGGAGAGCGCTTTAAAAAGATATGCAAAACCTTTTTTAAAACCTCCAATAAGCATTTTTAGAGATGAAAAACAAATGGTTGCATCTAACAATTTAGATAAATTGATAAAAGATGGATTAAAAAGTTCAGAATATTTGCTTTTTTTCGCAGAAAAATCTGCTGCAGAATCTATTTGGGTTCAAGATGAAATAAGATATTGGTGTGATAATTTAAAAAGATTAGATAAATTTATAATTGTTCATGTTGCAGATATTATAGATTTTAATCTGGATAAAAAAATATTAGACTGGGAAAAAACAAATGCATTACCAAAAAATATATTGGAGAAACATCTAAAAACCATACCACTTTTTATTGATTTAACCTGGGCAAAAACGGAAACTCAAAGAGATTTAAATAATATTCAGTATAAAGGCATAATTAATAATTTAACGGCAAGGTTTAGAAATTTAACTCCGGAAAAAATTAATGACGAAGAAATTTTAACACACAGAAAAAATAATAGATTAGCACAAATTACAATATTTGTAATTGTTCTGCTATCTTTTGCTGCCATTGGATTTGGTATTTATGCAAAAAAACAAGAACGAGAAGCAAATGCAAGTAAAATGTTAATTCAGGCTTATGTTCAGCAGTTAGAAGAATTGATGGATAATTTAGAAACAAAAAATGAAAAAATAAAAGAGCAAATGAAAAAATTAGAAGAATTAGAAAAAGAAAAAGAATCCAGAAGATTAGAGATAGAAAAATTAGAAGGAGAAAAAAATATGGAAATAAAAAATGCAAAGAACGAAATAGAAGCAAGGGAAATTTTAGAAAAATATAATATAAAAATAGAAAAAGAAAATGAAATTAGAGACAAAAGAATTCAAGAATTAGAAAAAGAAAAAACAGAAGATGTAGAAAAAATATTATATGGATTAGATTATATTGAAAAAGATTTAGAAACAAAAGAAATTTTATTATTTGACGGACTTGCAAGAGCGAAAAGAAATGATAAATGGGGATATGTAAATGAAAAAGGAATTGTTATTATTGATTGTAAATTTGATAAAGCAGAGAGATTTAAAAATGGTGTTGCTTTGGTAGAGCAAAATACTCGATTTGCAATGATAGATAAATTAGGAAAACCTACAACTGATTGGTTAGATAGAATTTATAGATTTGTAGATGGGATTTCTAAAGTAAAAAAAGACAAGGAATATGGTTTTATAAATGATAAGGGAAAATTAATAACAAAAATAAAATATAATTATACTTATGAATTTTCCGGCGGTTTTGGAATTATAAGAAAAGGAAGAAAACACGCATTTATAAATAAAGAAGGAAAACAAATTTCAAAATGGTATGATAATGTATTTAATTTTTCTGAAAATATAGCAAAAGTTCAAAAAAATAAAAAATTTGGATTTATAAATGAAAAAGGTAAAGTTGTTGTGCCAATAATTTATTCCGGAGCAACTTCTTTTAAAAACGGAAAAGCAAAAGTAAAAGCATTGGGAATAACTTTTTTTATAGATAAAAAAGGTAAAAAAGTTAAATAAATTGAAGAAATTTCCTAATTTTTTATAAATTAGGAAATTCATATTTTATAAAAAAAAATTTTTTTCATAATTCGTCCAAAATTTTAATGCTTTTTAATTTCAAAATAAAAAAAAATTTTTTTCAAAAATCGTCCAAAATTTTAAT
>JAOZVH010000083.1 GCA_029938235.1 Bacteroidales bacterium | reverse complement strand
TTTTTTTATTTTGAAATTATAAAAATATTAAAATTTTGGACGATTTTTGAAAAAATTTTTTTTTATTTTAAAATTTTAAAATTATTAAAATTTTGAACGATTTTTGAGAAAATTTTTTTTTAAATTATAAAATTCATAAAATATTTGTTTTTGTTTGAAAAAAAAATTTTTTTTAATTAAAAATATATATTTTTGCAAAATGTTTAAATATAAAAACGTAATTATTTTTTTTCTTATAATTTTTATTTTTTCTTCTTGTAAATTTCAAAAGATTTTGAAAAGTACAGATTATGAATTAAAGTTCGAAAAAGCAAAAGAATATTATCAAGAAAAAGATTATATAAAAGCAACACAATTATTTGATGAACTTTTAACAATTTACAAAGGAAGCTCAAAAGCAGAAGAGGTAAATTATTATTATGCAGAGTGTTATTATGGTAATAGAGACTTTATTTTAGCCGGCTATTATTTGAAAAGATTTGCAAATATGTTTCCAAATAGCGAACATGCCGAGCAATGCCTTTATCAAAGTGCAAAATGTTTTTATTATGATTCTCCGAATTATAAATTAGAACAAACCAACACTTATAAGGCTATACAAGAATTTCAATTATTTATTAATAAGTATCCAAAAAGCAATAGAATAGATACTTGCAATAATATGATAGATAAATTGAGAGACAAATTGGAGATAAAATCTTATTATAATTCCAAATTATATTATGAACTTGGAGATTATAAAGCCGCAATAATTGCTTTAAAAAATGCAATAAAAGATTTTCCTGATACAAAATTTAGAGAGGAAATTTTATTTTATATTTTTGAATCTTCTTTTTTGTATGCAAAAAATAGCATCATAAAAAAGAAAAAAGAAAGATATATAAAAGCTTTAGATGAGTATTATGTTTTTATAGATGAGTTTGCTAATAGTAAATTTTTAAAAAAAGCGGAGGGAAATTTTGATGCTGCTGTAAAAAAAATAGAATATTATTAAAAAATTAAAATTATGAATTTTAGAACAATAAAAGCACCAAGTACAACTATAACTCGAGATATCGTAGAGTTAGAAAAAGATACAGGAAATATTTATGAATCTATGGTTATTATTCATAAACGTGCAAACCAAATTGGTAAAGAAATTACAGAAGAATTGGTTCAGAAACTACAGGATTTCGCTTCTTATTCTGACAATTTAGAGGAGATTTTTGAAAATAGAGAGCAAATAGAAATTTCTAAATATTATGAATCTTTGCCAAAACCAAATTTAATAGCTTTACAAGAATTTATCGAAGATAAAATTTATCATAGAAATCCAAATAAGAAAAAATAGTAATTTTTTTTTATTAAAAATATCAAAAAAATTCATAAATATTTTATTATTTATGAATTTTTTTGAATATCTTATTTCAAATTTTGAAAAAAAAATTTTTTCAAAAAATGTTAAAATTTTTTAATTTTTTTGAAAAAATTTTTTTTATGTAAAAATAAAAAAATGTTAAAAAAGAAAGCCTTAGTTATAAAATCTACCGGAAGTTGGTATATTGTAAAATATGAAGATAAAACAATTAATTGCAGAATACGAGGAAAATTTAGGTTAAAAGGCATAAGAAATACTAATCCAATTGCGGTTGGTGATATTGTTGATTTTCAAATTTTGAAAGAGGAAAATACTGGTTTGATAAAAAAAATTCACGAAAGGAAAAATTATATTATCAGACGTTCAGTAAATCTTTCTAAGCGAACACAAATTATTGCATCTAATATTGACATTGCTTTTTTATTGATAACTATTGAATATCCAAAAACAAAGACGATTTTTATAGATAGGTTTTTAGCAACTGCCGAAGCATATAAAATTCCTATAAAGTTGATTTTTAATAAGATAGATTTATTTAATGAAGAAAATTTAGAAAAATTAAAAGAATTAAAAAAAATTTATGAAAATTTATCTTATGAATGTTTTGAAATTTCTGCCGAAAAAAATATAGGAATTTCTAAAATTAGAAATTTAATTAAAAATAAAATTAGTCTTTTTTCTGGAAATTCCGGAGTTGGTAAATCTACTTTGATAAATAAAATAGATAAAAATTTAAATTTAAAAACAGATGAAATTTCTAATTATCACAAAAAAGGAAAACACACAACAACTTTCGCAGAAATGTTTTTTTTAGAAATGGGAGGAGCAATAATTGATACACCGGGAATTAAAAGTTTTGGAACTTTTGATATGAAAAAAGAAGAAATTTCTCATTTCTTTCCAGAAATTTTTTATTTTTCGAAAAATTGTAAATATAATAATTGTATGCACATAAATGAACCAAATTGTGAAGTGAAAAATGCCGTCAAAAAAGGTAAAATAAATATTTCTCGCTATAAAAGTTACATTAATATTTTGCAAAGCGATGAAAACGAAAAATATAGAACTTCAATTTATGAAAAATAATTCAAGATTACAAAGCTAAATTTTTTAGGTTTGTATATTGAAAAAATTTATTGAAAAAAACGCAAAATTTTAAAATTAAAAAAAAATTTTTTTACTTTGTAAGCTTGAATTTTTTCAAATTTGGGCAAAAAATTAATATATATTTTTTTTTTAATTTTTATTAAATTGCATTTTTATTTTTTTCAGTAAAAATTTTGTTTTAAACAAAATTATATATAATTTTGCATTTTTAATTTTTTTTTTATTTGAGTATTTTTTAAATTACTAAAATTCAAAATATATATGGCATTCAAAAGAGATAACAAATCGAATAATAGTTTTACAAAAATCTCTATAAGTTTAGATTCTCCCGAACAAATGCTTGAGCGTTCTAACGGTGAAGTATTAAAACCAGAAACTATAAATTATAGAACTTACAAACCTGAGCGCGATGGTTTATTTTGTGAAAGAATTTTCGGACCTATAAAAGATTACGAATGTCATTGTGGGAAATACAAGAGAATTAGGTACAGAGGAATAGTTTGTGATAGATGTGGAGTTGAAGTTACCGAAAAGAAAGTCAGAAGAGAAAGAGTAGGACATATTGACCTTGTTGTTCCTGTTGCTCATATATGGTATTTTAAATCTCTTCCCAATAAAATTGGTTATCTTCTTGGTTTACCAACTAAAAAACTTGATACAATTATTTATTATGAGCGTTATGTTGTAATTAATGCTGGAATAAAATCAGAAGACAATGTAAAATATCTTGATTTTTTAACAGAAGAAGAATATCTTGATATTGTAGAAACTCTACCTGAAGAAAATCTATCCTTAGAAGAAAATCATCCGGATAAATTTATTGCAAAAATGGGAGCTGAGGCATTAGAAGTTTTATTATCTCGTGTAGATTTGAATGCTCTTTCTTATGATTTACGTCATAAAGCAAATACAGAAAAATCCCAGCAACGTAAAAATGAAGCTTTAAAACGTTTGCAAGTTGTGGAGGCTTTTCGTATGTCTTCTCACGTAAATAAGCCAGAATGGATGATAGTTAAAGTTGTTCCGGTTATTCCTCCGGAGCTACGTCCACTTGTTCCGCTTGATGGTGGTCGTTTTGCAACTTCCGATTTAAATGATTTGTATCGTAGAGTAATAATAAGAAATAATCGTTTAAAACGTTTAATAGAAATTAAAGCTCCGGAAGTTATTCTGAGAAATGAAAAACGTATGCTTCAAGAAGCGGTGGATTCTTTATTTGATAATTCCAGAAAAGCAAACGCAGTTAAAACAGATTCAAACAGACTTTTAAAATCATTAAGTGATAGTTTAAAAGGAAAAACTGGTCGTTTTCGTTTAAATTTACTTGGTAAAAGGGTTGATTATTCTGCACGTTCAGTGATTGTTGTTGGACCAAATTTAAAATTACACGAATGCGGTATTCCAAAAGGAATGGCTGCTGAATTATATAAACCTTTCATAATTCGTAAATTAATAGAAAGAGGAATAGTAAAAACAGTAAAGTCTGCAAAAAAAATAGTAGATAGAAAGGAAGCAATTATTTGGGATATTTTAGAAAATATTTTGAAAGGGCATCCTGTTTTACTAAATCGTGCTCCGACACTTCACAGACTTGGAATACAAGCATTTCAACCAAAAATGATAGAAGGTAAAGCTATACAATTACACCCATTAGTTTGTACTGCTTTCAATGCCGATTTTGATGGTGACCAAATGGCTGTTCATTTGCCTCTTGGAAATCCTGCCATTTTGGAAGCTCAATTATTAATGCTTGCTTCTCATAATATTTTAAATCCTGCAAATGGGGCTCCTGTTACTGTGCCATCTCAGGATATGGTCTTGGGACTTTATTATATGACAAAAATAAGAAGAAGCACTAAGGAAAAAAAGATAAAAGGTGAAGGTTTAACTTTCTATTCTCCTGAAGAGGTGATCATTGCTTATAATGAAAAGAAAGTTGAAATGCACAGTTTTATAAAAGTTAGAATTTTTGATTTTCAAAAAGATGGTTCTAAGGTTAAAAAAATAGTAGAAACTACTGTTGGTAGGATTATTTTTAATAAATCTGTTCCGTATGGCTTTCCATATATTAATGAATTATTAACAAAAAAGGCTCTCAGAGATATAATAGGACGTATATTAAAAAGCAATGGAACTTCCAAAACTGCCAATTTCTTAGATAAAATTAAAGATATGGGTTATGAGATGGCTTTTAAAGGAGGTTTGTCTTTTAACATAGATGATATAATTATTCCGGAAGAGAAAGTTGGAATGATTGAAAAAGGCTATGAGAAAGTTGAGGAAGTGATGGGCAATTATAATATGGGTTTCATTACAAACAATGAAAGATATAATCAAATTATTGACATCTGGACGCATGTAAATGCAAATTTGACTCGTACTTTAATGAACCAATTAAGTTCAGATAATCAAGGGTTTAATTCTGTTTTTATGATGCTTGATTCTGGTGCTCGTGGTTCAAAAGAACAAATTCGTCAGCTATCTGGTATGCGTGGTTTAATGGCAAAACCTCAGAAATCCAGTGCATTGGGTTCTCAAATTATTGAAAATCCTATCCTAGCAAATTTCAAAGAGGGACTTTCTGTATTAGAATATTTTATATCTACTCACGGTGCTCGTAAAGGACTTGCAGATACAGCCTTAAAAACTGCTGATGCTGGTTATTTGACTCGCCGACTTGTTGATGTTTGTCAAGATGTGATAATTTCTCAGAATGACTGCGGAACATTAAGAGGACTCATTGCAACTCCATTAAAAAAGCACGAAGAAGTTGTTGTTACTTTATATGATAGAATTCTTGGTAGGACTTGTGTACATGATGTTTATCATCCTACAACAGGAGAATTAATTGTTACTGCTGGTAATGAACTTACTGAAGAGATAAGCGAAGTAATAGAAGAATCTCCTTTGGAACAATTGGAAGTTCGTTCTGTTTTGACTTGTGAATCTAAAAAAGGTGTTTGTGCAAAATGTTATGGTAGAAGTTTGCCAACAGGAAGAATGACACAAATAGGAGAAGCAGTTGGAGTAATTGCTGCTCAATCCATAGGTGAACCTGGTACTCAGTTAACTTTAAGAACTTTCCATGTTGGTGGTACTGCTTCTAATATTACTGCAGAATCTAATATAATTTCTAAATTTAATGGACGTTTAGAAATAGAGGAGTTAAGAACTATAGAACATTTAGACGAAGAAACTGGTGAGAAAATAGATATTGTTGTTGGGCGTTTGGCTGAATTAAGAATAATTGATGTAAATACAAATATTGTTTTAACAACTCACAATATTCCTTACGGTGCTAATCTTCGCATAAAAAATGGAGCAATAGTAAAAAAAGAGCAGGTAATTTGCGATTGGGATCCTTACAATGCAATTATAGTTTCTGAGGCTTCTGGTAGAATACATTTCAATAATTTGATAGATGGTATTACTTACAAAGAAGAAGCTGATGAACAAACTGGTTTCAAAGAAAAAATAATTATAGAAACAAAAGACAAAAGGAAAAATGCAAATGTTGAAATTTTATCTGAAGACGATGAAATTTTAAAACAATATAATTTACCTGTTGGAGCGCACATTTCTGTTCAAGATAATGAGCATGTTAATATCGGTCAAATAATTGTAAAAATTCCAAGAGCGGTTGGAAAAATGGGCGATATAACTGGGGGACTTCCAAGAGTTACTGAATTGTTTGAAGCAAGAAACCCTTCTAATCCGGCAGTTGTTTCTGAAATTGACGGAGAAATTGCTTTTGGAAAAATTAAAAGGGGAAATAGAGAAATTATTGTTACCTCAAAAACTGACGAAAAGAAAAAATATCTCGTTTCGCTTTCGAAACAAATACTCGTACAAGCAAATGATTATGTACGTGCTGGAACTCCATTATCTGACGGAGCAATAACTCCTGCAAATATTCTTTCTGTAAAAGGACCGACAAAAGTTCAAGAATATATAGTAAATGAAATTCAAGAGGTTTATCGTTTGCAAGGAGTGAAAATAAATGATAAGCATTTTGAAGTAATTGTTAGACAGATGATGCGTAAATTTATTATAGAAGACGCAGGAGATACAAAATTCCTTGAAAAACAAATAATTGAAAAATGGGATTTTATAGAAGAAAATGACTGGATTTACGGGAAAAAAATTGTTGTTAATGCTGGAGAATCAGAAAGCGTAAAAGAAGGACAAATAATTTCCGCAAGAAAACTTAGAGAGGAAAATTCTCTTTTGAAAAGAAAAGATAAAAATCTTATAGAAGCAAGAGAAGCTGTTCCGGCAACTTCCAGCCAAATTCTGCAAGGAATTACAAGAGCATCGCTTCAAACAAAAAGTTTTATGTCAGCCGCATCGTTCCAAGAAACGACAAAAGTTCTAAATGAAGCTGCTATAAAAGGGAAAATAGATAATTTAGAAGGATTGAAAGAAAATGTAATAGTTGGACATTTAATTCCTGCCGGAACTGGAACTCGTATATTTGATAATATTATTGTTGGTTCTAAAAGTGAATATGAAAATCTTATGAAAAAATAAATAATAATTTATTGTAAAATATTTTAATAAAAAAAAACAGCAAAATATTTTGCTGTTTTTTTTTATTAAAAAAAAATTTTTTTCAAAAAATGACCAAAATTTTAACATTTTCAATAAAAAAAATTTTTCCAAAAAATGACCAAAATTTTAACATTTTTTAATTGAAAAAATTTTTCAAAAAATGGCAAATTTTTTATAATTTTTAATTATCAAGAAATGAATTTTATTTGAAAAAAATCTTTAAAAAATGAAAAAAAAAATAATCTTATATTTTTTAATATTTTATGTTTTTTTTGCACATTCACAAGAATCTCAACGAAAGTTTAAAAAAATTTCTGGCAATAAAAATTTGTCCGAAAGTGTAATTTTTTCTATTTATCAAGGTAAAATGGGCTTTTTGTGGCTTGGAACACAAAATGGACTTTGCAAGTATGACGGTTATAATTTTACTTTTTACAAAACATATAAAAAAAAAGAAAATTCCATTTCTGGAAATTCTGTAATTTGTATTTTTGAAGACAGCGAAAATAAAATGTGGATTGGAACGGAAAATAATGGTTTAAATTATTTCGATAGAAAAAAAGAAAAATTTCACCATTTTAAGAAAAATCAAAATAAAAAAAATAATATTTCAAGTAATAGTATTTTGAGTATTGAAGAAGATAATAATGGAATTATATGGATAGGAACAAGAAATGGACTAAATTATTTTGATAAAGATAAAAAAAAATTCTCAAAATTAACAGATATTAAAGCTAAATCAATTAGAGATATTTTTATTGATGAAGAAGAAAATTTTTGGTTAGCAACAGAAAAAGGTTTGATTTTTTTGAATAAAGAAAAAAATTTAAAAAAAAATTACAATTCTACTGAAGATACAAGCAGCATAAGCAATAATATTGTAAATAAAATTTTTCCTATTAATGAAGAAAAATTATTAATTACAACAAATATAGGTTTTAATATTTTTAATAAAAAAACGGAAAAATTTGAGCGTCATTATTATGATTTCAATAATTATAGAGATTCTATAAAAAGTGAAATTGTTGATGTAATAAAAGATTTATATGGTAATTTTTGGATGGCAAGTTTTGGTGGAGGATTAATAAAGTGGAACATAGAAAAAAATTATAAAGAAGTTTTTAACTTTCAGCAAAACAAAGATAATCTTCTAAGTAAAAATCATATTTCTTCTTTATTTTTAGATAAATCCGGTTTAATTTGGATAGGAACTTACGGAGACGGATTAAGTAAATTAGAAATAGAAGAAACAAAATTTCAAAAAACAGAGCATTTAAAAGACGAAAAAAATTCATTGATTAGCAACGAAGTTTATGCTATTTTTCAAGACCATGAAGATAATATTTGGTATGGAACAGAAAAAGGAATAAGTATTTTTTATGAAAAAGATAAAAGATATATTAATATTAACACAAAAAATAATAAAAATCTAAAAGATAATAGTATTTACAGTTTTTTACTTGATGACGAAAAAAATATTATTGTTGCAACTGCAAGTGGATTAAATAAAATAAAATTTAAAAATGGAATTGCAGAAATAGAAAACTTAGAAATTGATGAAGAAGCTTATTTTTTATTTCAAGATAATAAAAAGAATATCTGGATAGCTGGAAATGGTCTATCTATTTTTGATAAAAAAAATCAAAAACTAAAATTCTTCGAAGATAACGAAATTCTTTCTCAACAAATTAATTATATTTTTCAATCTAAAAATGAAGATATTTTTGTTGCTACAGAAAAAGGTCTATTAGTTTTTGATAAAAATCAAGAGATAAAAGATTTAAATATTATTTCTGAAATAAATAAAAAATTTCAAAATGCTATTTATTGTATTTATGAAGATAAAAACGGTTTTATTTGGTGTGGTACAGAAGGAGCAGGAATTTTAAAAATTGATTTAAAAAATTCAAATGTAACTAATTACACAAAAAAAGATGGAATTTCCGATAATGTAATTTACGGAATTATTGAAGATGATGAAAATAATTTATGGCTAAGTACAAATAATGGAATTTCAATAATAAAATATTCTAATAGGAAAGATGAAATTCATTTTAAAAATTTTAATACAAAAAACGGTTTACATACAAAAAGTTTTAATATAGGAGCATTTCATAAAAATAAAAATGGTCTTGTATTTTTCGGAAGCAATAAAGGTGTTTTATTTTTTAATCCAAAAAATATTAAAATAAATAATTTTATTCCGCCAGTTTTTATTACAGATTTCGAATTATTTTTTGAAAAAGTTGAAATCTCTGATAATGAAGAAACTCCATTAAATGAACATATTAATTACACAAATAATTTAGTTCTTAACCATAAGCAAAATAATATTTTATTTAGATTTTCTGCTTTAAGTTTTTATAAGAATGAAAAAAATCAATTTGCTTATAAGATGGAAGGAATTGATGAAGAATGGATTTATGTTAAAAATAAACGTGAAGCAAGTTACAGACCGCTTGGACATGGAACTTATAAATTTCTTTTAAAAGCATCAAATTCTGACGGAATTTGGAACGAAAAAGGAACTTATATTGATATTTTTGTCAGTCCACCGTGGTATCTTCGAACTTGTGCAATAATTTTAGAAGTTTTATTTTTCATTTTTTTAATTTGGTTAATGTATAATATGAGAATAAAAGGTATGCAAAGAATGCAAAAAATATTAGAAGTAAAAGTAATAGAACGAACAAAAGAAGTTATGGAACAAAAACATAAAGTAATTTTACAATCGGAGATTTTAAATCAAGCAAATGAAGAACTTAATACGTCTAATGAAGAGCTAAATGCAACATTAGAAAATTTGAAAAAAACTCAAAGTCAATTGGTTTCTTCTGAAAAAATGGCTTCTCTTGGACAATTAACTGCCGGAGTAGCTCACGAAATTAATAATCCTATAAATTTTATTAGCGGAAATATTTCGCCTTTAAAAAAAGATATTGGAGATCTTTTAGAAATTATAAAAGAATATGAAATAATAATAGAAGAGCAAGATTTACAAGAAAATTTCGAAGAAATAGAAGAACTAAAAGAAGACTTAGATTATGAATATTTATTAGAAGAGATAAAAAATCTTTTAAACGGAATGGAAGTAGGAACAAAAAGAACAACAGAAATTGTTAGAGGTTTACAGAATTTTTCTCGTTTAGATGAAGACGATATGAAGTTAATTAACATTAATGAAGGAATAGAATCTACTTTATTGATTTTGAAAAATCAAATTAAAAATAGAATAGAAATTGTAAAAACTCTTGGTGAAATTCCAGATATTTATTGTTATCCAGGAAAAATAAATCAAGTTTTTATGAATATTTTAACTAATGCAATACAAGCTATAAATGGAAAAGGTGAAATTTTTATTAAAACAAAAACGAAAGAAAATTATGTTTTTATTTCTATAAAAGATACAGGAATAGGAATGTCACAATCTGTAAAAGAAAGAATTTTCGAGCCTTTTTTTACAACTAAAGATATTGGAAAAGGAACTGGTCTTGGTTTATCTATTTCTTTTGGGATAGTAGAAAATCATAAAGGAAAAATTATTGTTAATAGTGAAGTTGGAAAAGGTACAGAATTTTTAATAAAATTACCTATTAAATAAATAATATTTTTTTCAAAAAAAAATTAATTTTACAAAAATTTTTAAAAAATTTGAAATGTTAAAAATAGATAGCAATTTAAAATATAAAATAAAAGATATTAATTTATCTGATTTTGGTAGAAAAGAAATAGGACTTGCAGAAGCAGAAATGCCCGGTTTAATGTCTTTACGAGAAAAATATAAAGAGGAAAAACCTTTAAAAGGGGCGAATATTATGGGTTCACTTCATATGACTATACAAACTGCGGTTTTAATAGAAACTCTTGTTGAACTTGGAGCAAATGTTAGATGGGCAAGTTGTAATATTTTTTCTACGCAAGACCACGCTGCCGCTGCCATAGCAAAATCTGGCGTTCCGGTATTTGCTTGGAAAGGCGAAACTTTAGAAGAATATTGGTGGTGTACTGAACAGGCTTTAACTTTTCCAAACGGCGAATTAGCTAATTTAATAGTTGATGATGGATGCGATGCAACAGTAATGGTTCATCTTGGGAAAAAAGCAGAAGAAAATGCTGATTTTCTAAATGAAGAAAATCTTCCTGAAGATGAAAGAGAGTTATTTGCTCGTTTGAAAAATGGTTTAAGTTTAGACAAAACAAAATGGACGAAAATTGCTAATAATATCAAAGGTACTTCTGAAGAAACAACAACTGGCGTTCATAGGTTGTATCAAATGATGGAGAAAAATGAATTATTATTTCCTGCCATTAATGTAAATGATTCCGTTACAAAATCAAAATTTGATAATTTATATGGTTGTAGGGAATCTCTCGCAGACGGAATAAAAAGAGCAACAGATATTATGTTAGCGGGAAAAATTGTTGTTGTTTGTGGTTATGGTGATGTTGGAAAAGGCTGTGCTAGATCTATGGCTTCTTATGGAGCCAGAGTTATCGTTACGGAAATAGACCCGATTTGTGCTTTGCAAGCGGCTATGGAAGGTTTTGAAGTAAAAACTACTGAAGAGGCTCTTGACGAGGGAAATATTTATGTAACAACTACAGGAAATAAAGATGTAATTACTGCTGAACATATGACAAAAATGAACGATAAAGCAATAGTTTGTAATATCGGACATTTTGACAATGAAATTCAAGTTGATAAATTAGAAAAAATCAATGGCATAAAAAGAATAAATATTAAACCACAAGTTGATCAATATGTTTTTCCAGATGGACATTCAATAATTTTACTTGCTGAAGGTCGTCTTGTAAATCTTGGTTGTGCAACCGGACATCCATCTTTTGTAATGAGTAATTCTTTTACAAATCAGACACTTGCACAAATAGATCTATGGAAAAAAGATTATGAAATTGGTGTTTATCGTCTTCCAAAATATCTTGATGAAGAAGTTGCTCGTTTACATTTAGAGCATATAGGAGTTAAATTGACAAAATTGACAAATGAACAAGCTGATTATATTGGAATTAATATAGAAGGTCCGTACAAGCCAGAACATTACAGATATTAAAAATTAAAAAATATATCTATTGAAAATAAATTTATTTTCAATAGATATATTTTTTTAATAATTTACAAAATTAATAAAAAAATTTTTTCATAATTCGTCCAAAATTTCAAATATTTTAATTTCAAAATAAAAAAAATTTTTTTCAAAAAATGACAAAATTTTAAGATTTTATTTAAAAAAATTTTTTCAAAAATCGTCCAAAATTTTAATGTTTTTTAATTTTAAATAAAAAAAAATTTTTTTTCATAATTCGTCCAAAATTTTAATGCTTTTTAATTTCAAAAAAAAATTTTTTTTCAAAAATCGTCCAAAATTTCAAATATTTTAATTTCAAATATTTTAATTTCAAATATTTTAATTTCAAATTAAAAAAAATTTTTTTCAAAAAATGACAAAATTTTAAGATTTTATTTAAAAAAAT
>JAOZVH010000283.1 GCA_029938235.1 Bacteroidales bacterium | reverse complement strand
TTTATCGAGAATTATCCTCATTTAAATCATATTTATAGATATAATTTGGTTCAAATGAAAGCTATTGGAAAATTCATAAACACAATATGAAAGTTAGCGATTGAAAGAACTTTTTATCCAAATTTTTATACTTTTTATAAATTTGAAATTATAAAAATATTTGTAATAATATTATAGAAAAACATCTAAATTTAGATATGGAATTTTTTTGCATATTGGAAATAAATATCCAATTTATTTGGACAAACAAAAAACCGAACAAATTAAAAAATATATAGAATATTACAAAAAATCTTAAAAAGATGCTTTATTTAGAAAATAAAATACATAAATATTTTAAATATTCATTTATAAGTAATTAATATGCTCAGAAAACGGAATTGGTGTCCACGCTTGAATCATAATCTTTTCATATTTTTTATCTTAGAAAAATTTCCTATCACAAAAAGGTTAGAAGAGCTATTTTTTTTAATAATTTCAAATAAATATTAAAAAATTCAGCGTTTTTCTTAAAAATTTTTTTTTGTTTTTTTTTATAAGATATTAATTTTTAATTTTGATAAAAAAAAAATAAAAAATGACACATACTTCTACACATACTTCTAAGGAAAGAAAAAGAATAGAAAGGAAATTTTCAAAATTATTGACATTAGCAAGACGTTCTCAGAGTAATGAGAACCAAAATATGATAAAAAAAGCATTTAAAATTGCTGACGAAGCTCATAAAACTATGAGACGAAAAAGTGGTGAACCATATATTTTTCACCCAATAGAAGTAGCAGAGATAATAGCTGACGAAATTGGACTTGGTACAACTTCCATCGTTTGTTCGCTTTTGCATGATGTTGTGGAAGATACTGATTACACCATTGAAGATATGGAAAATATTTTCAATAAGAAAGTTGCAAGAATTATTGACGGTCTGACAAAAATAGAAAACAAAATAGATGATACCGATAAAAATAAAATTATTTCTAAGGCAAATACTTTGCGAAAAGTTCTAATGACAATTACCGAAGATATAAGAGTTATTTTCATAAAACTTGCCGACAGATTGCATAATATGAGAACTCTTGATTCTATGAAACAAATGAAACAAATTAGAATTTCAAATGAAACTCTTTATATTTATGCTCCGCTTGCGCATAGGCTTGGACTTTATAATATTAAAACAGAATTAGAAGATCTTTGTTTAAAATATATGAGACCAGAAGTTTATAAAAAAATATTAGAAAAAATAAAAGATAATGTAGAAAAACGCTCGCTTTTTATCAAAAATTTTTCATTGCCAATTTCGGAAGAATTAACAAAAAGAAACATAAAACATATTATAGATGGAAGACCAAAATCAATTTATTCCATATGGACAAAAATGCAAAAGAAAAAAATTCCAATAAAAAAAGTTTTTGATATTCTTGCAATTAGAATAGTTTTTGACCCAAAAAGTAAAAATTTTGATATGCAAAAAGAAGAATGCTGGAAAATATATGCAATAATTACAAATAGGTATAAACCACATCCAGATAGACTAAGAGACTGGATAAGTACACCTAAAGCAAACGGTTACAAAGCATTACACACAACTATAATGGGACCAAAAGGCAAATGGATAGAGATACAAATAAGAACAGAAGAGATGAACGAAATGGCAGAAATTGGATATGCTTCACATTTAAAATATAAAGGTTTTAAGGAAACAGAAAAAAAATTAAATAGATGGTTGCAACAAGTTAGAACGTCTTTAGAAAATTCAAGTACAGACCCTTTGACTTTTTTAGACAATTTTAAACTTAATTTATTTGCTTCAGAAGTTCTTGTTTTTACTCCAAAAGGTGAAATAAAAACTTTTCCAAAAGGTTCTACGGTTTTAGATTTTGCTTTTGAAATTCATACAGAAGTTGCAAATAAAAGTGTCGCTGCAAAAATAAATAAAAATTTAGTGCCATTAAATACAATATTAAAAAGCGGCGACCAAATAGAAATGATAACTTCTAATAAACAAGAACCCCAAAGAAACTGGTTATCATTTGTCAAAACCTCAAAAGCATTAACAAGTTTAAAAGGAGTATTTAAAAATGAAAGAAAAAGACATATATTTGTCGGAAGAAAATTATTGGAGGAAAGAATTACAAAAGAATTAGATAGTAAATTATCTACAGATGTTTTCAAAAAAATTTTAAATTTATATAGTTTTAAATTAAAAGATGACCTTTATTATGCAATTGGAAATGGTGATATAGACCTCTTCGATTTGACTGAAAATTCTCTCGTAGAAACTTATACTAATGATAAATTGGAGGATATTTTATTAGTTGATAATTTGGAAGATTCATCTTATATTTTTGCTGATTGTTGCAAAGCTGAAGCTGGAAATAACAATATTATTTCCTACAGAGGAAAAGAAAAAAATATAATTATTCATAGACGAAATTGTAAAAAAGTCCTAGAATATATTGAAAAATATGGCGAAAATATTATTTTAAATGTCAGATGGAGTAAGAAAAAAATACATAATTTTTTAACTCATATAAAATTGGAAGGAATAGATAGATTAGGAATTGTAAATGATCTAACAACAATAATTTCTAAAGAGCTTGGAGTAAATATGAAATCTATATTTTTTAGAAGTGATAATGATGTTTTTCAAGGTGAAATAGGTCTTTTTGTAAAATCTTTAAAAGATTTAGAAAATTTAATACAAAATTTGGAAAAATTAAATAATGTAAAAAAAATTATGCAAATTTATAATTTTAATTATGGAAAATAAAAAAGGATTTTTCGCACACGAAACAGCTATTATAGACGAAAATTGTCAAATAGGAAAAGGAACGAAAATTTGGCATTTTTCTCATATAATGAGAAATAGTTTTATTGGTAAAAATTGCAATATTGGTCAAAATGTAGTTATTTCGCCAGAAGTTGTAATTGGTGAAAATGTAAAAGTTCAAAATAATGTTTCTATTTATACTGGTGTAATTTGTGAAAATGATGTTTTTTTGGGACCTTCTATGGTTTTTACAAATGTAATAAATCCAAGAAGTGCAATAATTAGAAAAGATCAATATCAAAAAACCATAGTAAAAAAAGGTGCAACCATAGGAGCAAATGCAACTATAATTTGCGGAAATATTATCGGTGAATTTTCATTTATTGGTGCTGGTGCTGTTGTTACAAAAGATGTAAAATCTTATGCTTTGCTTGTTGGCAATCCTGCTAAACAAATTGGCTGGATTTCTGAATTTGGACATAGATTAAATTTTAATAATAAAATGGCAATTTGCTCGGAAAGCAAAGAATTTTATAAATTGAAAAATGGGAAAGTTGAAAAATTATAGATTATAATAATTTTTTTAATTTTAAAAATGTTTAAAATTTCGGCGTTTTTTCAAAAAAAAAAATTATTTTGAAATTAAAAAATGTTAAAATTTGGGACGATTTTTGAAAAAATTTTTTATTTTGAAATTAAAAAATATTGAAATTTTGGGCGTTTTTTGAAAAAAAATTTTTATTTTGAAATTAAAAATATTGAAATTTTGGACGATTTTTGAAAAAAATTTTTTTTTAAATTTCAAAATTAAAAATATTGAAATTTTGGACGATTTTTGAAAAAAAGTTTTTTTTTAATTTCAAA
>JAOZVH010000282.1 GCA_029938235.1 Bacteroidales bacterium | reverse complement strand
TTCAGCATTTTTATTAAAATAATTTTTTTTAAATTTTCAAAAATCATTAAAAAATTCGCATTTTATTGAAAAATATTTTTTTTTTTAAATTTTAAAAATCATTAAAAAATTCGCATTTTATTGAAAAATAATTTTTTTTTTTAAATTTTAAAAAACATTAAAAAATTCGCATTTTATTGAAAAAAATTTTTTTTTTAATTTTCAAAAATCATTAAAAAATCCGCATTTTATTAAAAAAAATTTTTTAATTTTAAAAATCATTAAAAAAATCCGCATTTTATTAAAAAAAATTTTTTTTTTTTAAATTTAAAAAACATTAAAAAATTCACATTTTATTGAAAAAAAATTTTTTTTAAATTTAAAAAACATTAAAAAAATACGCATTTTATTGAAAAAAATTTTCTTATGCGTCATTCGTCCACGATGAATTATAATTTTGAATATGAAAAAAATCATCGTGAACAATGACGCATAAGGGCTTCGGTATATTTTGCTTGGTGTTTTATCATTGTTTAATTTTGTTGTATTTTTACATTAATGTTAATTTCATTTTTTCCGCGTTTAGATAATTATCTGCTAATTTTTTATATTCTTCTTTTATTTCATAGCCAACATATTTTCTTTTTGTCTTTAATGCCGCTAAACCAGTTGTTCCACTTCCTATAAATGGGTCTAAAATAATATCTTCTTTAAAACTGTAAAGCTGTATTAATCTGTATGGTAATTCAAATGGAAAAGGTGCAGGGTGTTTAATTTTTTTTGCTGAAACAGTATTCATATTCCAAATAGATTTTGTATATTCCATAAATTCGTCTCGTGAAATAGTATTTTCTTTTTTTTCACGTTTATAATCGCCTTTTGAAAATATTAAAATATATTCATGCACGTCTCTCAATGTTGGATTTGATGCAGATTGCCAACTACCCCAGGCTGTTGAAGAACCCACACTTGACGCTTTATTCCAAATAATTTCACCACGCATATTAAATCCAATATCTATCATTATTTTTGATATATAATCAGATAAAGGAATATATGGCTTTCTCCCAAGATTTGCAAGATTAATACAAGCTCTGCCACCATTAACAAGCACTCTGTATGTTTCTGAAAAAACTTTTGTTAATAATTCTAAATATTCATTTAAAGTTAAATCATCATCGTAATCCTTTGATACATTGTAAGGTGGTGAAGTTATCATCAAATGGATTGAATTATCTGGTAATTCTTTCATACTTTCAGAAGACGACATTATTATTGTGTTTTCAATTTCTGACGGTAATTTTGTTTCAATTTTTGACAATACTGTTTTACCGTTCAAGTTTTTATACATTCTTGAATTATAAAATTTTGTTGCATCATGATTTATTCTGCCAGATGTTCCAAATGAGCTTGTTTTTGTTCCTTTTTTCATGCTTAACTCCTAATTAATTCTAAAAATCGTTCTGCTTTTTTAATATTCGTTTTTTCTTTGTTTGCGATAGTAATTATCTCGCCAAGTTTTGGTTTAGAAATCATTGATGAGAAATAATTTATCTCATTTTCAATAAGTTCTGTCAATAGAATTTCTAATTGAGTATATTTTTCTATTGTTGTGAAAGCTTGTTTTTCTGATAATTTTATAAAATCTTTATCTGATATTTTGGGATTTAATGAAAGGAAATTTTGAATAACACCAGATTTTTGAAGAAAATCAACCTTTTTCAAGTATGATTTTGTTATTGGACTGTTACCAAGAATAATTATTGGAATTTTTGTTGAAGAAATGCCTGAAACTCTAATATTAATTGCTTTACCAATAGCTTTTAACATGCTGTCAGAACGTAAAATTGATGGATTGCCTTTGTGTGTATTATAATCTCCAAGACAATTTAGTTCTTTTGTATTGTTAAAATATTGATAATTTGAAGTTATTGACATTTTTACTTCAAATATCATTTTGATATTTTCTGCAGGCTGTTCAATATCATTTGTAGTGCAAAATGCAATGTCAGCATTTGATTGTTTAGACAATCCTATTTCATTACAAATTACTCCAGTTACAGCATGTAATTTTATTTTTTTTGCTATTGGTTGCAATAAATTAGTGCACCATTTTTCAGTGAATTGTCCTATTAGTGAATTTCTACTTTGTAATGCTTGTCCTTTTGCACTTTGTCCTTTGGGAACGTAAGCAAGGTAATCATTTCCAAACTTATAAAATAATTGTTCGGGTGTTGCAAAACTGTTTAAAGCTTGTTTAAAAAATTGTTTTTCAGTTTTGGTGTTCCAAAGTTCGTTTTTCATTTTTTTCATTTTTGTATTAAAATTGCAAATATAGTCAATTCTTTTGTTATTAGTTTTTTTTAGTTGTGCGTAACGTGAATGTGCTGGTGGCGTTGGCTTGTGTGGTTTGTTTTGCGGTTTTGAGCTAAGCGAAAAATCGCAAAACAAACCACACAAGCCACTGATAACCAGCACAATGTTGTGTTCTTTTTTTCATCACTGCGAAAATTGTGCTAATTCAAATAATTGTGCTTTTTCAAATTCTTTTATATTTGAAATTACTCCTGCTGTTATTGTTTCAATTTTCTCTAAACTTTGTTTTGCTTTTCTTCCTTCTTTTTCGCTGTAACCAAGAAATTTATTGATAACTTTTATATTATTAATGTCTTTTATTTTGAGTAAAAAAGAAGTATTGCACATTGTAGAAAAATCAAAACTTGGCTGATTAAATTCTTCTATCCCTTGTGAAAGTAAAATTATAGAAACGCCTTGCGACCTTATTTCTCTCAATATTTTTTCTAAAATCTCTTGCGATTTTTTGTCTTTAAAAATTATATGTGCTTCGTCTATTAGCAAAACATACCTTAACGATATTATTTTTTTATCATTCTCAAACGGTGCTTTTTTCATGTTCATAAAAACATTGTAAATATAATTTATGATTAAAAATGTTGCTGTAAATTGAACAGGTTTTGGCAAATCTCCTGACAATGAAAAATAATAATTTTTATTAATAAAACTTTCAAGAGGATTTACTTTTGTTTGAAAAATATTTAGTTCTTGAATAGAATTTAATATTCCTGTTAATCTGCTATTTTTTCCGTCTTCTGCAAGCATTACATTATCGTAAATTTCTTTGAATGATGGATACTCTCCATTTTCTTTGGTTTCAAAAACGTCTTTTACTGTTTGTTTTAAAACTTGTTCTTTATTCTCTCCGATATTACCATATTTTGCAATTATATCAACGAATTTATTAATACCAAGTAGTTTGTCTTTTTGATTTATTGTATCAATAAAAGACAAAGGATTTACAGGAAATGAAACTCCATCTTCTGTAATATTTATATATTCTGTTTTTGTTTGTTCAAAAAATGGTCTATAAAAATCACTTTTTTCATCACCTTTTTTTAAGCCCTTAAAATCTAAATACAGAAATTTTACTTGTTCATTTGACTTAATATGAAATTGCTTTAATAATTCAAGTGCAAATTGTGTTTTTCCAGAACCAGATTCTCCTGCAACCGCAATATGACAATTATTGTATTTTTTTGTGTCATTAAGCTCTACAATAATTTTCTCGGTTGAATTTATTTTTACCTTATGCTTCAAGCGTCCACGCCATAGCCGTCAGTCTAAGGAATAAATTATTGATTTTAAGGCAATTATAATG
>JAOZVH010000082.1:4038-12697 GCA_029938235.1 Bacteroidales bacterium | reverse complement strand
ATTTGAAATTAAGAAATGTTAAAATTTTGGACGTTTTTTAAAAAAAATTTTTTTTTAATTTGAAATTAAGAAATGTTAAAATTTTGGACGAATTTTAAAAAAAATTTTTTTATTATTATAAATAAATCATTAAAATTTCGTCGTTTTTTCAAAAAAAAATTTTTTTAATAAAAAATATTTATTTTTTTAAAATAAATTTTGATTTATTTTGTTTTTTAAATAAAAAAAGATATGAATTTTCTAAAATTTACAATAAACATTTTTATAATTTCCTTATTTTTTATTTCTTGTGAAATGGAGTTTGAAGATGAAGAAATAGTAGAAATAGAGACAGAAAATCCAGATAATAATTCAACAAACAATGAACCTAATTTAAACAAATGGGTTAGACGTTCTGACTTTGGAGGCAGTAGTCGCAGTGAAGCAGTTTCTTTTTCCATAGGAAATAAGGGATATTTAGGAACCGGAGTAAAAGTTTACGAAACTTATGATGATTTTTGGGAATACGAACCAAATACAAATGTATGGACACAAATAGCAAATTTTGCTGGTGGAGAGCGTTATTCAGCAATATCTTTCGTAATTGGAAATAAAGCTTATGTAGGAACAGGAAAAAAATCTTTCGAAACTTTTAATGATATTTGGGAATATAATCCGTTGGAAAATTTATGGACACAAAAATCTAATTTAATTGGATTGTCAAGATTTGGTGCTTCTACTTTTGTTATTAATGGAAAAGCATATCTTGGAATGGGAGAAAATGGTTCTATACATTTCAATGATTTTTATGAATATAAAGTAAATTCTGATACTTGGGAACAAATATCTAATTTTCCCGGTGAAGAAAGGAGTAATGCGGTAAGTTTTGTAATAAATAATTATGCTTATCTTGGTTTAGGTTCTTCTGGATATTTTGATTTTTATAATGATTTTTTTAAATACAATGCTGTCAATGATGCATGGGAAGAAATTTCTTACTTTAACGGAAATGCAAGAAATAATGCTGTTTCTTTTGCAATTGGAGATTTTGCTTATGTTGTTACAGGACAAAATAATTATGATTATTACAAAGACTTTTGGAAGTTTGATGCATCTAAGAATACTTGGTTAGAAATAAGCAATTTCGCCGGAGAAGAAAGAGCGTCGGCATCGAGTTTTGTCATCGGAAATACTGCATATATTTCTACCGGAATAAAAGATTACGATGACAAACAAGACACTTGGGTTTATCTTGTTGATGGTTCTTTTGTTTCTTTTGAAAAATATGAAATTACAAAAGACGATAACGACAATGGAATAATCGAAGCCGGAGAAAGTATAGAAATGGAAGTCTATTTAAAAAATACCGGAATAGATGCAATTACTGATGTAAATGTAATTTTTTCTGCTCCGACATCGGAAATTGCTGGTTTAGAAACAGAAGCAATTGATTTTGGTGTTTTGATAGGAAATGGAATGTCCGGAAAAAAAATAAGTTTTAAAATTTCAGACGATTTCTCCATTTCAAGTGTTCCTATAGAAATGAAAATTACTGATGGAGCAAATAAAATTTGGAATTTGGAATTTTATATAAGTGTAAATTAAAATTATGTTTTCAAAAATTTTTTTTCTAAAAATATTCATATTTTTTTTAATTTTAAATTCTTTTTCACAAGAAGAGATAAAGGATACAATTACAGTAAAAGATACGATTACCGTAAAAGACACGATTACTGTAAAAGATACAATTACTGTAAAAGATACGATATTAATAAAAAATAAAAAAAAATGTGAGATTTTATCACCGGAAGAATTAGACGGAAAAGAAGTTATAGAATCTCTCATAGAAGCATTTAATATGAGACGAAATGTTTATAAAGTTGTTTCCATTGATAAAGCGAGAAAAAAAATTCCTTCTGACATAGAAAAATTAATTTATTTACAACATTTAGATCTATCAAATAATCGCATTATTTATATCGCAGAAAACATAGATTCTTTAAAGAATTTACAAGTTCTTATTTTATCTGGAAATAAAATAACAAAAATTCCTGAGCAAATAGGAAATTTACAAAATCTTGAAATATTAATTTTATCTGCAAATAAAATTACAGAATTAACTGATAGTGTCGGAAATTTGAAAAAATTAAAAGTTTTAAATTTAAAAAAAAATTTTTTAAAAAAATTCCCAAAAAAACTTGAGTTTCTTACAAGTTTAGAAATTTTAAACTTAGAGCATAATTTATTAGATAGTTTGCCTGTAGATATTGGTTCTTTAATTAATATTCGTGAAATGGATTTATCAAATAATTTTCTAAGATTTTTACCAGACAGTTTTCGTCATTTGGAATTTTTAGAAAAATTAGACCTAAGAAATAATTATTTTTCTTTCGAAGAGCAAAAAAAAATTATAAATTGGTTTCCTGAAACAAAAATTTCATTTTTTTTGAATGAAGAAGAATTAGAAAAATCAAAAGAATTTAAATCGCTTAGTGAAGCGTATAAAAATCCAAGAAATGTTCATAAATTAATTCTAAGAAATAAAAATCTTTTTTGGTTCAGAGATTCCACAAATCAGTCAATAAATTCTCCGAATAAATTTCCAGATAATATAGATACTTTAAACAATTTACAAATATTAGATTTATGGAATAATAAATTAGCTGCTTTGCCAGAAGAAATTGGTTATTTGCCAAATTTACAAGAGATTAATTTATGGGGAAATAAATTGAGAACTCTACCAAATGAATTTCAAAATTTAAAAAATTTGAAGAAATTGCAAGTTGGAAACAATCCGATAGACACTTTGCCAAAGTCTATTGGTTTACTTGACAGCTTAGAATATCTTGATTTGTCTTTGACAAAAATAGATACTTTACCAAAAGAAATGGAAAATTTATATTCTTTAAAAACTATAAAATTAAATAAAAATTCCCAATTAAATTTTGAACTTGCTTTTGAAAGTCTGTCGAAAATAGATTTGAGAAGTGTTGATTTAAGCGATGACTCTTTAAAAAAATTGCCAAAAAAATTATTAAAAATAAAATATCTCGAAGAATTGAAAATTAGGAATAATGCGTATTTAGTTTTTAAGGATGTTTTTAAACAAATTTCTAAAAGTTTTAAATATTTGAAATTATTAGATATTTCTGATAATCCGATTACAAATTTAACAAAAGAATTTCAAAGTTTGAAAAACTTGAAAATTTTACACATTAATAATACACCTTATTTAGATTTTGTAAAAAAAGATTTTGCTAAAATTTCTAACTTGCAAAAATTAGAAATTTTATCAATTAAAAACAATAAATTAAGAATTTTACCTGAAAGTCTGGGGAAATTAATTAATTTAAAGAAACTTGAAATTTCCAATAATTATTTATTAACAATGCCAGCGTCCATTGGAAATTTGAAAAATTTAATATCTATAAATATTTCAAATAATAAAATAAATACTTTGCCTTTTGAAATAAGTAGATTGAAAAATTTAAAAAACTTGGATCTAAGTAATAATAAATTAAAAACTTTTGTTCACGGAATTGGTGGTTTGGAGAAATTAGAAAAATTAGATTTATCTGAAAATAATATAAAATTTTTAACAAAAGAAATAGGAAAATTAAAAAATTTAAGAGTTTTGGATTTGTCTGGAAATAAAATAAAAAGTCTTCCGGTAGAAATACAAAAATTGAAAAAATTAAAAGATTTATATTTATATAATAATTCTCTTTCTCATTCACAAAAAAAACGTATAAAAAAATTACTCCCCTATACAAATTTACATATGCTTTAAAAAATCATAGAAAACTTCAATAATTTTTAAATTTTATAAAAAATCTTTGTTTTTTATGATTTTGGAATATTTAATTTTATTAAAAAAATTTTTTCATAAAAAAGCATTTTTTTTATGATTTTTAAATTAAAAAAAAATTAAAAATTAAAATAATGGATACAAAAAAAAGAATTGAATTTAAGCATATTATTCATGATATATTTTTTATTATTATTGGTGTATTATGTGCAAGTTTTGGATTAAAAGGGTTTTTATTGCCTAATGAATTTATAGATGGTGGTGTAATGGGTATTTCTTTGATAATCACAGAAGTTACAAATTTTCCTCTTTCTATATTATTGATTATTATTAATGCACCTTTTATTATTTTAGGATTTTCTACCATTAGTAAACAATTTGCCATCAGAAGTATTTTTGCTATTATTTTACTAGCATTTTCAGTTCATTTTATATCATTTCCAATGATTACTAATGATAAATTATTGATAGCTGTTTTTGGTGGATTTTTTTTAGGATTAGGAATAGGTTTAGCTATTCGTGGAGGTTCTGTTATAGATGGAACAGAGGTTCTAGCTATTTTTATAAGTAGAAAAAGTTCTTTAACAATAGGAGACGTGATTTTAATATTTAATGTTATAATTTTTTCTGTTGCAGCTTATATTTTTTCTATAGAAGTTTCTTTATATGCTATGCTTACTTATTTGTCCGCATCTAAAACTGTTGATTTTGTAGTTTCTGGAATAGAGGAATATGTTGGTGTAACTATTATATCTGAGCAAAGCGAAGAAATTAGGACAGCAATTATTGAAAAATTAGGAAGAGCTTGCACAATATATCTTGGGAAAAGAGGATATGCTAAACCTGGGGAAGTTTTGCGAAAAGTTGATATTGTTTATACTTTGGTTACAAGATTAGAATTATCTAAATTGCACGAAGAAATAGAAAAAATAGATGAAAAAGCATTTGTTGTAATGCACAGTATAAAAGATGCAAAAGGTGGAATGATTAAAAAAAGACCTATAGAATAAATATATAATTTTATTTTAAATAAATAAAATTATTTTTAATTTAAATTAAAAATTTAATTATGAAATATTTAAAAATTATTTTTTGTTTTCTATTTTTCAATGCTTTTTCTCAGCATGAGAATATACAAATTTTTAATAATTTGAATTGCAATGAACCGTCCATAGCTATTAATCCGCTTAATACAAATGAAATGGTTGCCGGAAGCAATTTGAATATTTATTATTATTCTGACGATGGAGGTTTTAGTTGGCAAAGTGGAATTTTAACTTCTGATTATGGAGTTTGGGGCGACCCTTGTGTAATTGTTGATACAGCTGGCTCTTTTTATTTTTTTCATTTATCAAACCCAACAAATGGAAATTGGATAGATAGGATTGTTTGTCAAAAGTCAAATGACGGTGGTGCGAGTTGGTCTTCTGGAACATTCATGGGTTTAAATGGGTCGAAAGTTCAAGACAAGGAGTGGGCAGTTGTAGATAGGAATAATAATAATATTTATATTGCTTGGACACAATTTGATAAATATGGAAGTTCAGCATCAGAAGACAGTTCTGTGATTTTATTTTCTCGTTCAACAGATGGAGGTGAAAATTGGGATAACCCAATTCGTCTAAGTGAAGAAGCGGGAAATTGTTTAGACGATGATAATACAACAGAAGGAGCGGTTCCATGCATTGGATTAAATGGTGAAATATATATTGCATGGACAAAAGATGAAAATATTTATTTTGATAAATCATTAGATTATGGTGAAACTTGGTTGGAGAATGATAAAATTATTTCCCAAATTTATGGCGGTTGGAATTATAATATTCCGGGAATTATGCGAGCAAATGGTATGCTTGTAAGTGCTTGTGATACAAGTCAAAATGAATATGGAGGCAGAATATATTTGAATTGGTCGGATCAAAAACACGGTGAAGATGATACTGATGTTTGGCTGATTAAATCTGATGACGGAGGTGAAAATTGGAGTGCTCCAAAAAGAGTTAATGATGACCCCGCAGGAAAACATCAATTTTCAACATGGATGACTTTAGACCAAGTTACTGGATATATTTATATAGTTTTTTATGACAGAAGAAATTATGATGATTTAAAAACTGATGTTTATATGGCAGTTTCTAAAGATGGAGGAGAAAATTTCACTAATTTTAAAATTAGCGAATCTCCTTTTACTCCAAATAGTTCTGTTTTTTTTGGTGATTATACAAATATTTCAGCTTATAATAATGTTGTTCGTCCAATTTGGACAAGATTAGATAATTTTAATTTGAGTTTGTGGACAGCAATAATAGATACAGAAAATGTTCATTCTGAAAATTTTGAATTTTCAAAAAAAGAAGAAAAATCTATAATTTACTTGAAACAAAATTCTCCAAATCCTTTTTTCGACGAAACTATTTTTACTTTTAAACTAAAAAGAAGTTCTGAAGTTACAGCAAAATTATTTGACGTTTACGGAAATGAAATTATCTTTTTTTATAAAGAATTAAAAAAAGAAGGAAATTATATTATTCCTTTAAATGCAGAAAAATATAATTTAAAAGCTGGAGTTTATTATTTCTCTTTGGAAAATTCAAAAGAAAGAAAAATAAAAAAAGTTGTTTTATTAGGTATTTAAATAATTATAAAAAATTGAAAAATTTTAATGCTTTTTAAATTTTAATAATTAAATTTGTTTTTTTTATAATAAAAATAATTTTGAAAAAACCAATGAAAAACATGATGATTTTTTAAGAACTTGTTTAGCAAATTAGAGGAGGCAAAACATTTTATCAAAAAAATGTTTCCGCAAGAATTTATAAAAAATCTTGATTTGATTCTTTTAAAATTGATACAACTAATTACGTCAGTAACGAATTAAATGAATTTTTTGAGATCTTGTTTATGATTGTAATTATATTATCAATAAAAAAAAGGAAAAAATAAAAGTTTCTTTGCTTTTCTAACACAAATTTATGTAGAAAATTTTATTCATTTACAGTTTTGAAATATCTAGTATTATATGGGACTTGCAAATAAAACAAGAAAGGATAAAAAATTGAAAATGAAATCTTTCCGTTTGGGTCCAGTTATTTTGATTGTTTTTTATCACGCAAGCAAAAATGGGAGAAAAAACATTTTAAAAAATATTTCGAGTATAAGAGAAGGAAGAAATAGAAGGTATATTGGAGGGAATTATGAGAGGAAGAACCCAAATAGCTTTTTCTATGTTGAAAAAAATATTCCTATGATTTATTATGGTAATACAGGTTTAGAACTTTCTAAAATAAAATTCCTTAAAACTATAGATGAATATATTATTGACGAAGATTTTGAAAAAAAAGATTAAATTTTTTTGGTTTATATATCTTGATATTTTTTTTAATTTTTATAAAAGATGAGTAAAAAATTTTATATAGAGACTTATGGTTGTCAGATGAATGTTTCTGATACGGAGTTGGTAATTTCTATTTTAAAAAGTTCTGGTTTTATTTTTACAAAAAACATAGACGAAACAGATATTATTTTTGTTAATACTTGTTCAGTCAGAGCGAATGCAGAGACAAGAGTTTTTGGAAGGCTGGAATTTTTTAAACATAAAAAGAAAACAAAAAAACATTTATTAATTGGTGTTCTTGGTTGTATGGCAGAGCGTTTGAAAAATAAGTTATTAGAGGAAGATAAATTAATAGATTTAGTTGTTGGACCAGATGCTTATCGCGATTTACCAAAATTAATTTCCAATTTGGGAAATGGACAACAGGCAATAAATGTTCTATTATCCAGAGAGGAAACTTATGCAGATATTTCTCCCATTCGTTTGTCAGAGAATAAAATAACAGCTTTTGTTTCCATTATGCGTGGTTGTAATAATATGTGTTCTTTTTGCATAGTTCCATTTGTCAGGGGACGAGAACGAAGTAGAGATTTTAATTCTATTTTAAAAGAAATCAAAGATTTGATTAAAAATGGTTATAAAGAAGTTACTTTACTTGGTCAAAACGTCGATAAATATAATTGGAAAAATGAAGTGAATTTTTCTCAACTTCTTGAGATGGTCGCTAAAATTAATTCAAAATTTAGGATTCGTTTTTCCACTTCTTATCCGCAAGACATGACAGATGAAGTTTTGAAAGTTATGAAGAAATATGATAATATTTGTAAATATATACATTTGCCTGTTCAGTCTGGAAGTTCAGAAGTTTTGAAAAATATGAGACGAGGATACACAAGGGAAATTTATTTAGATAGAATAAAAGCAATAAAAAAAATTATTCCGGATTGTGCCATTTCTACTGATTTGATAGCGGGTTTTTGCGGAGAAACAGAAGAAAATCATAAAGAAACTTTAAATTTAATTACAAAATTAGAATTTGATTTTTCTTATATGTTTAAATATTCTGAACGACCAAATACTTACGCTCATAAATATTTAAAAGATGATATTACTAAGGAAATAAAATCCAGACGTTTGACAGAAATTATTGATTTGCAAAATGCAATTTCTAAAAAAAACAACCAAAAATATGAAAATAAAATTTTTGAAGTTCTTGTTGAAGGTTTTTCTAAAAAATCAAAAGATTATTTTTTTGGAAGAAATTCTCAAAATAAAGTCATTGTTTTTAAAAAAGAAAGTTCTAAAATTGGAGATTTTGTAAATGTTTTTATAGAACATTCAAGCATTGCAACTTTAATTGGGAAAATTGTAAATTAAAATATTTTGTTTTTTTTATTTTAAAAAACATTAAAAAATTGCCATTTTATTGAAAAAAAATTTTTTTTTTAATTTGAAAAAACATTAAAAAATTGCCATTTTATTAAAAAAAAATTTTTTTTTAATTTTAAAAAACATTAAAAAATTGCCATTTTATTGAA
>JAOZVH010000082.1:0-3938 GCA_029938235.1 Bacteroidales bacterium | reverse complement strand
AATTTTTTTTTAATTTTAAAAAACATTAAAAAATTGCCATTTTATTGAAAAAAAATTTTTTTTTAATTTTAAAAAACATTAAAAAATTGCCATTTTATTAAAAAAAAATTTTTTTTCAATTTTAAAATCATAAAAAAATTGCCATTTTATTAAAAAAAATTTTTTTAATTTTAAAATCATAAAAAAATTGCCATTTTATTAAAAAAAATTTTTTTAATTTTAATTAAACCTTTTTTTAAAAAAAAAGTCAAATTAAAAAAATTAAAAAAAAATGGCTTTTTTACAAAAAAAAAATTTATTGACAATATTATTAATGGTTTTATTTTTAAATGGTTTTTCTCAGAAAGGGAAAAGAGAACGTCCTAAAATAGGAGTTTTATCTGGAGAAATTATAGATAATAGAACTGGCGAAAAATTAGAATATGTAACGGTAGCTTTATTTAGTTTGCGAACAAAAAACTTGGTTACCGGAGGAATAAGCGATAAAAATGGACGTTTTAAAATCAAAGAAATTCCGCTTGGAAAATACGATATTAAATTTAATTTCATTTCTTATCAAGAGAAAATCATTAAAAATGTTGCTTTTTCGCCGAAAGGAAAAATAAAAAATAATTTAGGAATTATAAAATTAGAAATTAATGATTTAGAATTGGAAGGCATAGAAGTTGTTTCGGAAAAATCTATGATGGTTAATACCATAGATAAAAAAGTTTTTAATGTTTCTCAAAATTTCACTTCTGACGGTGGTTCCGCAACGGAAATTATGCAAAATATTCCTTCTGTTGATGTTGATATTGATGGAAATGTAAGTCTAAGGGGAAGCGAAAATGTTACCATTTTGATAGATGGAAAACCGTCTGGATTAGATGCAACGACACTTTTAGAGCAAATTCCTGCGTCAAGCATAGAAAGTGTAGAAGTTATTACAACACCTTCGGCAAAATTTGACCCAGATGGAATGGCAGGAATTATTAATGTTGTTCTGAAAAAAAACAAATTAAAAGGAATGAATGCCAGCATCACCACTGGAATAAATAGCGATAAAGGAATGAATGCTTCTGCACAATTAAATTTTAGAAAAGAGAAATTTAATTTATATACGAATTATGCTTTTAGAAACGATAAACGTTCTATGAATGGAACAACTTATAGAGAAAATTATCTAACTAACGACGCAACAATTATTTTAGACCAAAGATTAAAAAAGTCTAATGATATTAGTTCTAATTTAATAAAATTTGGCGGCGAATATTATTTGAATGATAAAAATACTTTTTCTATGGATTTTTCTCACAATCAAGGCGGAATGTATAGAATAGAAGATTTAGAATATCGTACATTAGACGGAAGTAATATTTTAACAGATTTATATTTTCGTGATAACACAGAAGACAGCGATAGACAAAGTTCAAATATTAATATTTTGTATCAAAAAAAATTTGATAAACAAAAGCACGTTTTAGATTTTTCTTATTCTTATAATTATTCTCTTCGTGAAGAAGATGGAGATTATGCCGAGCAAGATTATAATTTAGATTATACACCAAATAATGATGTAGTTCCTTATTTAGAAAATAATTTTTCAAATAATGAGACAAAAATTTCTAGCTTTCAATTGGATTATGTTTTTCCCATTGATGAGCTTTCTAAATTAGAACTTGGTTATAAAACCATATTAAAAAATTTGAATAATAATTTTGAGGCTGAAAGTTTTGATTATTCACAAAGTTTGTTTTTGAACGATGAAAATAAAACCAATGAATTTGAATATGAACAAGAAAATCATTCTGTTTATGGAATTTATGGAAGAGCTATGGGAAATTTTGGTTTTCAAATTGGAAGCAGATTAGAGCAAACAAATACAAATTCTAAACTAATAAATACAAATGAAAAACATAATAATGATTACTTTAGTATTTTTCCAAGTGCTCATATTAATTACGATTTAACGGAAGTGCAACAATTTCAATTAAGTTATAGCAGAAGAATAAACCGACCTTCCACAAGAGTTTTAAATCCCTTTACAGATTATAATGACCCATCAAATTTAAGAAAAGGTAATCCATCTCTTAATCCAGAATATATAGATTCTTATGAAATGAGTTATGCCAATCGTTTGGATAAATTTTCTTTTACGACTGCTCTTTATTACAGAAAAACTACCGATAAAATTAGTTATTTTAAAATAGTTGAAGAAGATGAAAATGGAAATATTACTTCTACAACCACCTATAAAAATTTCGCAAAAGAGCAATCCATAGGTTTAGAGTTGGTTGGAACTTTACGACCGTTTAATTGGCTTAATTTAACTTCTTCTTCTAATTTTTACCGTTCAAAAATAGATGGTTCTAATATAAGTGATGATTTGGCGAATGATGCAATTGCATTTTCAAGTAAATTAATGAGTACCATCAAAATGCCAAAATCTTTTTCTGTACAAATTTCCGGACGTTATCGTTCGCCGAGAGTTTTTGCACAGGGAAAAATGTTTGCATTTTACATGATGGATATTGCTGTAAAGAAAAAATTATGGAAAGATAAAGCAAATATTACATTACGTTTATCTGATGTTTTTGACACTTTTAAATTTTCTTATGAACTGTCAGATTTTAATTATATGCAAAAAAATGTAAGGAATAGGTCAAGTCAAATTTTATCAATAGCTTTTACATATCGTTTTGGAAAAAATGAATATAAAAAGAAAAAAAGAAAACGAAGTAACAACAACAATAATGACGCTTTCGAAATGGAATAAAAAAATATTTGAAAAAATTAGATAAAAAAAGTTTTTATCTAATTTTTTATATATTTGTTAAAATTTTCTTTAATTGGGTATGATATTAGAATGCTTTATGTAAGAGAAAGTACATAAAACAAACTCGTTATAGCCAATTGAAAAAACGACAATAAAAAAATAAAATAAATAATTTATTTTTATTTTAATATTTATTATCATTACAAAATTAATTAGATATGAATTTTTTAGTATCATTAATACGCTCACCAATTGGTCTTATTGGTGTTCTTATTGTTCTTATTTTCTTTATGACAGCTTTTATTTTTGAATTTATAGCAATATGCATTATATTCCCTTTTGCAGCTATTTTTAGCAATATTAATAAAATGCGTAATGGTTGGTTTGGTAAATTTCCAATTACAATTAAAAAAATGAATAAAAGTATATTGAATATTTGGAAATGGATTGCTTGGTAAAAATACAAAAAGAAACCCCCCTTATGCGTCAAGCGTCCACGCCATAGCCGTCTTCTAATGGTTTAAGTATTTGTAAATCAGCAGATTACCCTTATGCGTCAAGCGTCCACGCTTGATTTCGTTCATATTCAAAATTATACTGTGTCAAGCGTGGACGCTTGACGCATAGTAGATTATAATCTAAAGTAATTTTCTTAAAAATTTAAAAAAATTAGCCTTTTTAAAGAAAAAAAAATTATATTTCAATTATCCTTTATGCGTCAAGCGTCCACGCCATAGCCGTCTTCTAATGGTTTAAGTATTTGTAAATCAGTAGTTTATAATTTAAAATAATTTTCTTAAAAATTTAAAAAAACTTTTATGTGTCATTGTTCATGATGATTTTTTTCATATTCAAAATTATAATTCATCGTGGACGAATGACGCATAAGAAAAATTTTTTTCAATAAAATGCGTATTTTTTAATATCCCTTATGCGTCAAGCGTCCACGCCATAGCCCATATGCGTCAAGCGTCCACGCTTGATTTCGTTCATATTCAAAATTATACTGTGTCAAGCGTGGACGCTTGACGCATAGTAGATTATAATCTAAAGTAATTTTCTTAAAAATTTAAAAAAATTAGCCTTTTTAAAGAAAAAAAAATTATATTTCAATTATTTAAAAACCTTTATGCGTCAAGCGTCCACGCCATAGCCGTCAGTCTAAGGACTTAAATTATTGATT
>JAOZVH010000081.1 GCA_029938235.1 Bacteroidales bacterium | reverse complement strand
TCATTTACAAGTAATTAATATGCTTAGACTGACGGCTATTGCGTCCACGCTTGACATACAAACATTTTTATTCTAAATCGTCATTAAAACATTAAAAATCAATGCTTTATAGGACGATGCAACGAAATCAAGCGTGGACGCTTGACGCATATGGGTTAAATTAATATAAAAATATATAATAAATAAAAAAAATTAAACGTTTTGTATAGAAAATTATGGAAAAAAAATCTTATATTTTTTCAGAAATTTCATTTAAAATTTTAAATGAAATAGCTTATTTTGACCAAGTTTGGAGTAGAGAAATTTTTAAGGAATGGTTTAATTTTCAATATGAAATTAATGAATATGATGAAAAATTTCTTAAAGAATTAATAAAAATCAATGAATATAGAATGGATTTTTACTCTGAATTACAATTATCTTTACATTTTATTAGTCCTTTTTTAAGTAGAGTAGGCTTAAATACTAAATATTTTAGCTCATGGTTTGAAACCAAATTGCAAGGAATTATTAATGGGTATAAATTAAAAGGGAATTTAGATTTTATGCTTGCCAGTGGAAAGTTAAAACCAGAAATACCATATTTTTTCATTCAAGAATTTAAAAAATCTGCACCAATTCCAAAACATCCAAGAGGACAATTATTTGCACAAATGGCAGTTGCTATAGAAAATAATAAAATAAATAAGATTCGAGGAGCATATAATATTGGTAGATTTTGGTTTTTTGTTGTATTAGAAAAAATTGGTGTATCTAAATATCAATATCATGAATCTAAAGCTTTTGATAGTTTAGATATTGAACATTTAAAACAAATTTTTATTATATTAAAATCTGTAAAACACAAATATTGTAAATTATAAAAAAAAATCTTATATTTTTTTGCTATGCAGTGTTTTCAAAAAAATGCCGAAATTTTATAATTTTTAAATAAAAAAAATTTTTCAAAAAACGTTCAAAATTTTAATATTTTTTAATTTGAATTAAAAAAAATTTTTTCAAAAAACGTCCAAAATTTTAAGATTTTTAAAAAAACAACATTGGAGGTTTCTTTTTTAACACCAATGTTTCGACATCAAAAAATGACAAATATTTTAAGATTTTTTAATTTCAAAAATAAAAAAATTTTTTTTCAAAAATCGTCCAAAATTTTAATATTCTTTATTTTTTTTGTATTTTTTATGTAAAACTTCATTTTTTGAAAGATTTTTAATTTTAACATTTTTCTTCATTTCTTTGGATGCTTCATTTTTTGCTTTTAAAAATGCTTTATCCCAATTATTGTCAATATAATTGCCACCTAAACTAGGTTTTTTTTTAATAATTTTTTTTATTTCTTCCCTAGAATTTTTAATAGATATTTCCCAGCTTTTAGACCTTTTGTTTTTTTGTTCTTTCCATTTTATAATGTGAAGCATCAATCTAATTAATTGAGATATTAAAGCTTTACAATATTTCATGCTAAAAATAATTTTTTATTTTCAAAAATATTTTTAATTTTTTCATTTGGATAATTCTTTTTATACCATTCGGTTTCATATTCTTCCAGAAAAACTTCGTCCCATTCTATTGATTTTATTAGAATTTCTCTACCTAATTTAATTTCTACATTTTCAATTGCATCATCAAATGCTTCTTTCCAAAGGCTTTTTATTAAATCTTTATTAACAATTGGAATAATTTCATACGAATAAGAAATTTCTTCTCGTTCTCTAATTATTTTATTGCTTATTTCTCCAATTTGAAATTTATTTTCAGATTTCCATAATAAAATATAAGTCATTAAATTTGTCAAATAATTTAAAATATTTACTTTTTCAACCCTTTTCATATAATCATAAAAAAGGTATAAACCTTTTTTCATATCTTCATATTTACCCTCTTCAAATTTTTTCTTTATTCTTTCAATTACTAAATAATCTGATATCTCTGATAATTTTACCCAATTTAATTTCATTCTTTTTATTTAAAAATAACAATAAAAAATTTTTTTCAAAAAAACAAATATTTTTATAATTTAAAATTATAAAAAAAATTTTTTTCAAAAATCGCCCAAAATTTTAAAATTTTAAAAAAACAACATTGGAGGTTTCTTTTTTAACACCAATGTTTCGACATCATTTTTTAATTTCAAAATAATGGTTAGATTTTTTTAATCTAATTCATAATATCCTTTTGCAACTAATTTCAAAATTGAATTTTTTGTAATTCCTTTAGGTAAAGAAAATTTTATTTCAATAAAATCGCCTTTTTTTAAAGAAAAATATTTTTCATCGTTTTTATTGATTTTTTTTAAAATATTTGCTGAACAATCAGGCAAAATAATTTCTTCATCTACTTGCAAATAAATATGGTCTAAATAAGAAATTTCATCTTTTTTCTCTAAAATCTTAATTTCTAAACGATGATTATTTATCATTTCAAAAGGAATTTCTACAGCATCGTATTTATCTAATTGCTTAGAAACTTGATTTTTTAAAATTTCGTCTATTTCTTGATAATTCCCTTTGTGTTTCACTAAAATAAATGGACATTTTGGAGAAGCAACAATATGATTAACAATGTACGAACAATTATTTTCTAAATGAACATTGTAAACTTTATCAACGCTACGATAATCTTTTTCTACTTGCAAAACTCGGCAAGAAATTGTTTTATTTTCGGCTTCTGAAAAATAAAAAATCTCATCTTTTGCGGAAATAGAACCCAAAGGCTGATAACCATTATTTGTTAAAATAGGGTGATTGGCTGTGCCTTCAATTTGTAATAATTCTAAATCTATATTTTTATTGGCATACAAAGTTTGTGAATTAATAAATGTAAGGCGTGTTAAATGATAAACCCTATCTTGATGAATAATTAATTCTTTTACTTTGCTATATTCCGTAGTTTGTGTGCTATCATTATAAGATAAAACCTCCATACCTTTTTCAAGGTTTTTGATTAAAATTTGCTCTCCATTGAATAAACTTAAAAAACTATTCTGGGGAAAACAAATCCAAGCTCCAGCACTACTACCTCCTTCTCCTTCTCCTTGCCAAATAATATTTCCATTATAATCAATATGAAAATAATTTCCTTTATCATCAAGAAATAAGTGATTTTTATCACGTATATACATATAATTTTCATCCAACTTCTTAGAAATTATTTTGATAGTTTTTCCTTTTTTATTAATTATTTCAGTTTGATTATCATCTGTAACTACTACAGATCTCCCTTTGTAAAAATCTCCTGTTCCTAAAAAAGCCCTATGAGGAAAAGCATCATCTCCATTTTTATCTATATATCCCCATAAACTATTTTGATATTTAACACCACATAAACCTTCTAAAAAAGTATAGTGATCACGATGAGAACGTATAAATTGATAATCTATTACAAGATTTCTATATGTGTTAATAAATCCCCATTTATCATTTTTTTCAACAGCACATAAACCTTCTGAAAAAAAATCTACATAATCAAATTGAAAACCTATTACAAGCTTACCCGATTGATTAATAAATCCCCATTTATTATTTTTTTCAACAGCACATAAACTTTCAGAAAAAGAATGAGCATCATCAAATTGTGGAGCTATTATAAATTGTCCATTTTTATTAATGAAACCGTATTTATTAGTTAATTTATCTTTTGCAGAACATAAACCTTGAGAAAAAGTATAAGCATAGTCTATATTATCATCAAGTTTAATAACTTTTTTTCCTGTTTTATTAATAAAATAACTTTGTTCTCCCAATTTTACATAAGCCAATCCTTCTGAGAATTCACCTACATTATCATATTTACAAGCAATAATTTGTTTTCCTTTTGTATTGATAAATCCCCAATATTTTTTACCATTAGTTTTCTTCATAATTATTGCCATTCCTTCCGAAAAAAAACTAGTATAATCATATTTATAATCTACAACTAATTTTCCTGTTTTGTCAATATAACCAAATTTTCTATTTTCACCTTCTCCTTTAAAAACAGGCAATAAATAATCTTCATCTTGTGCCATCGCTCCAAATCCATATAGGCATATTATGAATAGCGTAATAATTTTTTTCATCATTTTATCATTATAAAATTTACTTATCAAATTTAATTTTTACAAACAATAATCAAAATATTTGTATTTTAAATTTTTTCAAAAATACAAAAATTCAACATTTTTTAGTATAAAAAAATTTTTTTTTCAAAAAAACGGCAATTTTTTAATGATTTTTTTATAATAATAAAAAAATTTTTTTTCAAAAAAACGACAAAATTTTAATGATTTTTTTTATTTAAAAATTTTTTTTTCAAAAAAACGGCAATTTTTTAATGATTTTTTATAATTTATATTAAAAATTTTTTTCAAAAAAACGACAAAATTTTTAATATTTTTTTTATTAAAAAAAAACGTATTTTTCCAAAAAATTTTTTTTTATGAAATTATTATTAATAAGCAATTCTACAAATTCTGGAGAAGAATATTTGGATTATCCAAAAGAAAATATTAAAAATTTTCTTGGTAAAAAATCTGTAAAGGCATTATTTATTCCTTACGCTGGTGTTACTTTTTCTTATGAAGAATATGAAAAAAAAGTAAAATCTCGCTTTAATGAGATTGGTCATGATATTATTTCCATACATAGATTTGAAAATCCTGTTAAAGCAGTTGAAGACGCAGAAGCGATAGTTGTTGGCGGTGGAAATACTTTTCAATTGGCAAATATGATTCAAAAAAATAAACTTATAGAGCCAATAAGAAAAAAAGTTTTTTCCGGAACAAAATATATAGGCTGGAGTGCAGGTTCAAATATGGCTTGTCCAACTATAAAAACAACTAACGATATGCCAATCGTTCAACCTGAAAGTTTTTCTGTATTTAATTTTTTGAATTTTCAAATAAATCCTCATTATCTTGACGCAAATCCAGAAGGACATGCAGGTGAAACCAGAGAAATGAGATTAGAAGAATTTTTAGAGCTAAATCAAAATATTTATGTTTTTGGTCTGAGGGAAGGAACAATGTTGCACCTTGAAAAGGGTAAAATGAAATTAATTGGGGAACGTTCTCTACGAATTTTTAAATTCGGAGAAAAACCAAAAGAATTATCATCTAAAGATGATTTAACTTGTTTCTTGTAAAATTTCTTAAAAAAATTTTATATAAATAAAAATTTATATAAAATTTTTTCATTTAAAATGAAAATAAAAATGGATAAAAAAATAATTGATTTTATAAAAAAACATCACGTTTTAACTCTGGCAACTTCCAACAACAATAAATCTTATTGTGCAAATTGTTTTTATGCTTTTCTCGAAGATGAAAATAGTTTTATTTTTACTTCGGATAAAGATACAAAACATATACAAGACGCTTTATTGCAAAATTTTGTTTCTGGCTCTGTTGTTTTGGAAACAAGTATAATTGGCAAAATACAAGGAATACAATTTACAGGAATTTTATTTTCGCCGGAAGGAGATTTGAAAAAAAAAATAACAAAAACTTATATGCGAAAATATCCTTTTGCAAAATTAATGAAAACTACACTTTGGGTTTTAAAACTAAATTTTGTGAAAATGACAGATAACCGTTTTGGTTTTGGAAAAAAATTAATTTGGAAATCCAAATAAATTTTTTGACAAAATAACATTTTTTTTTTCAAATTATGCCAAAAAGTCATAAAAAAAAAATGGTATAAATTTTGAAAAACAATAGAAAATTTATAAAAAAATAAAAATTTTTTAAAAATGCAAAAAGGTAAAATTGGTGTAACTACAGAGAATATTTTTCCAATCATAAAAAAGTTTCTTTATTCTGACCATGAGATTTTTTTACGTGAATTAGTTTCTAATGCAGTTGATGCAACACAAAAATTAAAAACTGTTATTTCTACAGAAAGTATAGAAGGAAATTTTGATCATTTGAAAATTAAAGTTCTTCTTGACAAAGAGAAAAAAACTTTAACAATTTCTGATAAAGGAATTGGAATGACTCATGAAGAAATTGAAAATTACATAAACCAAATTGCCTTTTCAAGTGCAGGAGAATTTCTGGAGAAATATAAAGATAAAAAAGAAGCAATTATTGGTCATTTTGGATTGGGTTTTTATTCTTCTTTTATGGTTTCTGAAAGAGTGGATATTTACAGTAAATCTTATAAAAAAGATGAAAAGGCAATAAAATGGTCTTGCGACGGAAGTCCAGAATATTCTATGGAAGAAATAGAAAAAGACGAGTTTGGTACGGATATCGTTCTTCACATAGCAGAAGATTCTAAGGAATTTTTAGAAGAAAATAGGATTCACGAATTATTGCGAAAATACTGTAAATTTTTACCTGTTGAAATAGCATTTGGAGAAGAAACAGAATATAAAGATGGAAAAGAAACTCCCACAGGAAAAGACAAAATTATTAACGAAACAAAACCTGCTTGGAGAAGAAAACCTGCAGATTTAAAAGATGAAGATTATCGTAAATTTTACGTTGATTTATATCCAGTTCACGATGAGCCTTTATTTAATATTCATTTGAATGTTGATTATCCATTTAATTTGACCGGAATTTTATATTTCCCAAAAATTAAAAAAAATATTGATATTCAGAAAAATAAAATTCAACTTTATAGCAATCAAGTTTTTGTTACTGATTCTGTAGAAGGTATAGTTCCGGAGTTTTTAACACTTCTTCACGGAGTAATTGATTCACCAGATATTCCTTTGAATGTTTCGAGAAGTTATTTGCAATCTGATTCTAATGTAAAGAAAATTTCCGGACACATTACAAAAAAAGTTGCCGACCGTTTAAATGATATTTTCAAAAAAGACCGTAAAGAATTTGAAAAAAAATGGGATAATTTAAAATTATTCATTAATTACGGTATTTTAACAGATGAGAAATTTTTTGATAAAGCGTCTAAATTTTACTTATTTAAAAATACTGACGGAACATATTTTACTTTCGAAGAATATAAAAAACTTATAGAAAGTAATCAAACTGACAAGGATAAAAATTTAATTTATCTTTATGCTTCAAAATTAGAAGAGCAATATTCTTTCATTGAAAATGCAAAAAATAAAGCTTATGATGTTTTATTGTTAGATGGAGATTTAGATTCTCATATAATAAATAAATTGGAGCAAAAATTTGAAAAATCTCGTTTTTCAAGAGTTGATGCTGATGTTGTTGAAAAATTAATTCAGAAAGAAGAAAATTTAGAATCCAATTTGACCCAAGAAGAACAAGAAGAATTTTCACCTGTTTTTAAATCTGTTTTGGGAAATAATTTTAATGTAAGTTTTGAAACTTTAAAAGAAGACAGTGCTCCGATTATTATTACGCAAAATGAATTTATGCGTAGAATGAAAGATATGGCTGAATTAAGTGGCGGCGGAACACCATATTATGGAAATATGCCGGATAGTTTTAATTTTGTTGTAAATTCAAATCATCCATTAATTAAAAAAGTTAAAGAAGAAAAAGACATAGCATTAAAAGATAAAATAGAAAATATTAATGCAGAAATTATTCCTCTGGACAGTGAAAAAATGGATTTAGAAAAATCTAAGGAAGGGAAAAAAGAAGAAGAAATCCTTCAAGCAGATAAAGATAAATTGGAAGATGTAAACAAAAAAATAGAGGATTTGAAAGGAAATAAAAATGAATTTATTTCTAAATACGGAAAAGAAAACAAATTAGTAAGTCAATTGATAGATTTAGCTTTGATTTCAAATAATATGTTGAAAGGAAAAGCTCTTGATAAGTTTGTAAAAAGAAGTCTTGAAATAATGAAATAAAATGATTTTTAATGAAGAATGAGAAATGATTTTATTTAATCATTTTTCATTCCTCATTAGTTATTTTGTGTTTTATAAATTTTAGATTTATGAATATTTGTTTTAGATGTTCCAAATCTAAACAGTCAAAAGATTTAGACTCGTGATATTTATATTTTCCGTCAAAATTTTCCAAAACAACAAAAAACCAAAACCTACCGATATTATACGCACCGTTCATTTTATTTAATTTATTATTTTCTATTGCGACTGCCATTTGTGCGAGTAATTGTCCCTTAGGGTGTTTTTGAATTGGAGCAGATTTTTTAAATTCTGTAATAAAAAAATATGGAATTTCTGGTTCTTCAGTACCAGATGCAACCATAAAATCTAAAATTCCAGTAATTTTTATCTCCTTTATAAAAGCTGAAATTTCTGTTTGATACCATTCACGGTAATTTTTACCGTAAAAATAAACTTTATTTAAAAAAGGAGAAATAAAATGTGAAATCAATTGACTTTCAATATAAGAATCCAAATTATATCTATTTGCTTCAATCAATTTAATGAAGTGTTCTTCTTCAGATTTATTAATTACATAATCAAAATTAAACCATTCATTAAAAATTTTTTGACTTCTAATTTGTTTAATATCAATTATTTCTTTCAATAATTTATAATCAATTTCGGAAAAAATATAATTTTTTTTTTTACACATAATTATAAAACAAAAAATTAATAATTTTATTTTATTAAAATAATAAATTTTTAATTATAATATTTATTATGAAATATAATTTATGGTAGAAAAAAATATGTAAAAAAATTGATTTTTTACATATTTTTTTAATTTTAGTTTGTAGCAATTAAAAATTTATTTTCTTTTTTGCCACGATTTTCTATTTTTACTTTAAAACTTCCAGTCCATCTTGGTCTCCAACTTACATAACAATTATCACCGTAAGAAACACTTTTTATAATTAGGTTTTCATTTTCGTCATAAATAAAAAGGTCAAGATCTGTATCTCCGTCTCCAACTACAGCAATTTCAGCTACTGTTCCTCCAAGAAAAGTTATCCAATAATCTATGTGGCTATTTCCTGCAACAATTTTATAACTTGCTTTTGCTCCTTCTGCTGTTCCTCTTCCTTCAAATGCTTTTATTTTTTTTTCAATATTACTTGCAATCTCTAAAAGATTTTTATCATCTGTCATTTTTTTTGCATCATTTATTAAAGTAAGAGGTTTTAAAGTGTTTGCAATTTTTTTTGACTTTTTATTTGCTGATATTTTCACTTGCTTTACACTGTCTGGATTCATTTCAAAAGGAATGTTTTTTACAAGTATTTTAGCCGCACTTAGCATACTTAATGCGTCACTATTTTCATAAGCATAATTTGCCAGATGTTGGGCAATTTTTATTGCTGTAACTTGCTCACTTTTATTCGCTGATGAATTACTATTTTTATCTTCTATATTTTTTTCTTGTGAAAAAACTAAAGATGAAAAAACAATAAATATAAAAAACAAAATGTTCTTTTTCATATAAAATGATTTTAAAAATATTTTTTTATTAAAAAAACAAAGTTAAAAAAAAAAAGAAAATTAAAAATCTATTTTTAAAAAAACTGGACTGTGGTCAGAAAAAACTATATTTTTTAAAATTTTTGATTCTATTATTTTATCTTTCAAGTTTTCGCTAACTAAATTATAATCTATACGCCATCCGAGATTTTTTTCTCTTGCTTTTCCTCTATATGACCACCATGAATAAATATTTCTTTCTTTGTTAAGAAATCTAAAACTATCAATAAATTTTTCATTTTCTAAAAAATTAGAAAACCATAAACGCTCTTCCGGAAGAAAACCAGATGTTTTTTTCAATCTTTTTGGGTTATGAATATCTATTTCTTTATGAGCAATATTGTAGTCTCCGGAAATTATCAAATTTGGGCGTTCTTTTTTTAAATTTCTAATGAAATTTTGAAAATAACTTAGATGCTCCATTTTAAAATTTTGTCTCAGATCTCCGCTTGAACCAGAAGGATGATAAACACTTATTACAGAAAAATCCTTAAAATCTGCCATTATAAATCTACCTTCGTCATCAAATTTTGAATTGTTTACACCGTAAAATACCTTATCAGCTTTTTGCTTTGTTAAAATTCCAACACCACTATAGCCTTTCTTTTTTGCAGAAAACCAATATTGATGATAGCCAAGATTTTCAAAAATAATTTTTTCTATTTGTGATTCTTGTGCTTTTGTTTCTTGTATGCAAAGAATATCTGGATTTTCAATTTCTAACCATTTTGAAAATCCTTTTCTCAGGACAGAGCGAATACCATTTAAATTATAAGTTATAATATTTTTCATAAAAAAATTAAAAAAAAATTTTTTCAAAAAAACACCATTTTTTTTAATTTTTTAATTTTTAGCTTCTAAATTTTCATTTAATTTGAAAATTAAATAATTTTTTTATTAAATAATAAAATGCAATTTATAAATTTAAAAATTTTTATTGTTTTTGTAGTAATTGTTTTTATTTTAATTTCACTTTATAAAGAATTAATAAAACCGGGTTTTACTTTTATTATTGCTTCTGCTGCCTTAGGTTTTTTTCAAATAATTACACCAAGTGAAATTTTAATGGGTTTTGCAAATGAACAAGTTGCAATCATTATAATGTTATTGATTTTAGGCGATATTTTTAAAAAGACTCCACTTTTAAATTTAGTTTTTGATAAAATTTTTAAAAATGCAAAAAATCCAAAATCATTTCTTGGCAGAATGATGATTTTAGTTGCTTCTTTATCTGCATTTTTAAACAATACGCCGCTTGTCGCAATAATGATGCCTTACGTTTATAATTGGAGTAAACAAAATAAAATTGCGGTTTCAAAATTATTAATTCCTCTTTCTTTTGCATCTATTTTAGGAGGCTGTGCAACTTTAATTGGAACTTCTACAAATATGATAATCAACGGTTTACTTTTAGAACAAAAAATTATTCCAGATTTAAAATCCATTTCTATTTTTGATTTTTCTTATGTAGGAATACCTATGATAATTATTGGTATTTTATATTTATTTTTATTTTCTGATAAAATATTACATTCTAATTCTGATTCAATTTATGAGTATAAAAATAATATTAGAAAATATATAGTTGAAATACAAGTGAAAAAATCCAGCGAATTAATAAATAAAACAATTAAAGAAACTAATTTAGTAAATATAGAAGATTTATTCTTATTAGAAATTTTTAGAAAGGGAAAAACATTTTCTAAAAATCCAGATAAAATTGTAATTAAAGAAGATGATATTTTGCTCTTCGTTGGGCAAACAGAAATTATTGCAAATTTAATAAATCATAATAAATCATTAATTATTCCTTCTGTTGGTATGTTTTCAAAAAAGAAGCTTACAGAAATTATAGAAATTGTGATTTCGCATAATTCTTTTTTAATTGGAAAAACATCAGAAAGTGAAAATTTTAGAGGGAAATATGATGCTACCGTAATTGCAATTCACAGAAATGGAGAGAAAATTTATGGAAAAACAAAGAATTTAAAAATGAAAGCTGGCGATGTTTTACTTTTATTAGCAGAAGATAATTTCATAAAAAGAGTAAAAGATGTTAATGATTTTTATGTGATTTCTAAAATAAAAGAAATTGGAAACTTAGATTTTTATAAATCCTTAATACTTGTTGGAGGAACAATTTTAATAATATTATTATCAGCATTTCATTTTATAAAATTATTTATGGGTTTATTAATTTTGCTTTGTATTAGTGTTTCCATTAACATTTCTAAGCCAAAAGACATTTTGAAAAGCGTTGATTTTGATTTAATTTTTGTGATTGCTTTATCACTTTCCATAGGTACAGCCATGACAAAAACTGGAATGGCACAAATAATTGCAAATTTTATGATATATATTTTTATGCCTATGGGAAAAATCGGAATAATGTCAGGAATTTTTATAATAACTTCTTTACTTGCTTCTTATATCACAAGTAAAGCAGCAGCAGCAATTATTTTTCCAATTTCACTTTCTATGTCATTGGAATTAGAAATTAATTATATGCCTTTTGTTTTGATAGTTGCTTTTGCCTCAGCAGCAAATTTTATAACTCCAATAGGTTACCAAACTAATTTAATGATTTTTAACCTCGGTGGGTATAAATTTAAAGATTTTTTTAAAATTGGGTTACCGCTAACCGTAATTTATATGATAGTTACTATATTGATTTTCAATTATATGTATTTTTAATTTTTAATTAAAAAAATTATTAAAATTTTGGACGAATTTTGAAAAAATTTTTTTTTAAATTTGAAATTAAAAAATGTTGAAATTTTGGACGAATTTTGAAAAAAATTTTTTTTAATTGAAATTAAAAAATCTTAAAATTTTGGACGAATTTTGAAAAAAAATTTTTTATTTTAATTTAAAAAATCTTAAAATTTTGGACGAATTTTGAAAAAAATTTTTTATTTTAATTTAAAAAATATTGAAATTTTGGACGAATTTTGAAAAAAATTTTTTTTAATTGATTTTAAAAAATCTTAAAATTTTGGACGAATTTTGAAAAAAATTTTTTATTTTAATTTAAAAAATATTGAAATTTTGGACGATTTTTGAAAAAAAATTTTTTTATTTTCATTTAATTATTTTTGCATAAAAAAAAATAAAAATATGAAAACAGAAAATATTGAAAAAGCTAACAAGTTTTTTGAAAAAGCTGTTAAATCTTATCAAAAAAATGATTATATAACAGCAAAAAATAATTTAGAACAAGCAATAAAATTAAATCCAAATTATGCAAAAGCTTATCAGAATTTAGCTATTCTTTTATCTAATGACTATTTTAAAGATTATAATAAAGCAAAAATTTATTTTAATAAATATGAAAAACTTAGCAAAATAGATGAAAAAACTTATTTTAAGAATTATTCTAATAAAATAAATTCTATAAATAGTATAAATATTGAAAATTATTTCTTTCT
>JAOZVH010000080.1 GCA_029938235.1 Bacteroidales bacterium | reverse complement strand
AAAAATATTAAAATTTTGGGCGTTTTTTGAAAAAAAATTTTTTATTTTGAAATTAAAAATATTAAAATTTTGGACGATTTTTTGAAAAAAAATTTTTTATTAATTTAAAATTTTGGCATTTTTTTGAAAAAACTTTTTCCCAAAAAACGATGAAATTTTAATAATTTTAAATTATTAAAAAAAAAAATTCAAAAAAACGGCAATTTTTTACGATTTTAATTTAAAAAAAATTTTTTGAAAAAAACGGCAATTTTTTATGAATTTTAAATTTAAAAAAAAATTTTCAAAAAATCGTGAAAATTGTATGATTTTTTATTTTGAAAATTTAAAAATTTTATGATTTTTTTTGTTTTTTTGGGATAATTATTTTTTTTATATTTTTTATTAGCAATCCATTATACACAGAAACTAATAATAAAATTAATAAAAGACCTATTAATAAATTACTACTGATATTTATTTTAAAATTAAATAATTTCAAAATAGTTATCAAGTAATAATTTCGTATTAAATAACTGACAAGAATTGCTAAAATTATTGAAATAAATGTAATTGTACTTATAATTATCTGATAAAATGCTGCTATTCTTTTTAAGCTATAACCTATATTGTAAAGATTTAAAATCAATTCTTTATTTTTGTGAATTATTAAATTTATACTTAATAAAATAAATGATATAGATAATACAATAATAACAACAGCAATAAAGAAAACAAAAATTATTGCAGATTTAAAGAAAAATGTAAGTTTACTAAATTCTAATTTTTCCTTATTTATAGAATAATTTTTTTCATTGAAATATTTTAATATTGCTTCATCAGATGGGTCATTGAATTCAACTAATAGTCTGCTTGTTTTATTAGCAATTCCATTACCATATTCTTTATTTGCCCATGACAAAAAATCTTCTGGTACTAATATAGAATTAATTTTATCAGAAAAATCAACTATTTTACTTTCGTAATATTTTGATTTTTGTTTGCCTGTTAATTTTATATTAAATATCCATTGGGAAATTGTATTTTCTGATAACACAGGTAAACCTTGACTTTCAGCAAAACCGAAATTGTATAATTTAAGATAATCCTTAGGAATAACAATTGGAATTAGATTTGACGTAGAATCCCAGTTCCATTCTTCGTTTTTAATAGAAAGAAATTTATCTGGAATGCTTTCAAAAAATAAATCTGTATAAAAAACAGGAATATTTTTATGAGTTTTGTCTGATGTTTTTGCTAGAATTTTAAATCTAGCACTGTTAAATTTAGCTGTTTCTTTTATGAAAGTTTGATTGTTAAGTTCATTAAGTTCATTATTTGTAAAATATATTCCCTCTTTATTTATTGTTTTAAATACAGATATATTTTTATTTATTACAGCAAATTTATTTTTAAAAATATCCGATTGTTGATAAAGCAAAGGTTTTACATCAATAAATATTTGAGTTATCATTAAAATAATTGACACCCCAATAAATAGAGTTATGGAATATCCTATAATTTGAATTGGAATAATTGTACTTCTTTGTAATTTCCAAAGCATAATTAAAGATTTAAAATTTTATCATAATCAAAAAAATATTCATTATCTAATGATGTTAAAATAATACTTGCGTTTTGTTTTTTAATTTCTTCATTAATAATTTTTGATATTATTTTAATATTCTCTTTATCAAGATGACTGAATGGTTCATCTAATAAAAGAAAATCGAAAGGCTGACAAAGTGAACGTATTATTGCAACTCGCTGTTGTTGTCCCAAAGATAAAGATTTAATAATTGTATCTTTTTTTGTATTTAACTTTAATGAATTTATTAAATTTTCAATTTCATCTGTTGTTTTATGTTTTGTTATTATGTTTTTAAGTTGTATATTTTCAAATACTGTAAGATTAGGGAATAATTTAAAATCTTGAAACACATAACTTATTTTTTTTTTACGTAAGTTAAAAACATTATTTTTAAAAAAAGTAGTGTTATAGTTAATTTTGCCGTCAAAATTTATATTGCTGCCGTAAATAAAATTTAATATAGATGTTTTTCCAAGACCAGAATTCGCTTTAATAAGATATTTTTTACCTTTTTCGAATATTACACTATTTTGCAAATATATGTCAGATTTTGAAATTTCATCTTCTGACATATATGTTGGTTTGATATTTTTCAATTCAATTTTCATAAATTATAAGAAAAATTTGTAATTATCATCAATTCTTGTAATTATAGAATTTAGACTATTATTCTCACTGTTTTTTATTTTAAAGATTATTTCAAAAGAACTTTCATCAACTTGCTTAACTTCAATACTTTTTGCAAATTCGTTCCATATTTTAAATATTTTTTCTTCTTTATTATTTTGCTCATTTTTTATTTTTTTCTTAATGGATTTTGGATAATCATCGTAATCTAAATTTAAAAATGAATAAAATGAATTGTTTAAAATATCAGATGCAATATTTGAAGCACTTAAATTGTCATTAGTATGACCTCCATTTTTGAATTTTTTTATACTTTTTTTATCATTTGTTATAAAACAAATATCATTAGTAAATGATAAATATATTGGATATTTTTTGTCAAATTTAAATTCATAATATTTGCTATGTTTATTTATTTCATCTTCTGGTATTTTTTTAATTAATTTTTTTATTATTTTGTTACCATTAATATCAAAAGCTAATCCCATTATTGGTAATAATGTCTTTTCAGTTTTTTCAATATATCTTCCATATTCCCAACCACCTTCATACCAATTAATTTCACTGTCATTTGATATTGCAGTTTCTATATTTCCACCATTATCTAAAATATTTCTAATATTAATACAATATCTATTTGAATATTCACTGCATTTAATGGTTTTGCCTTGGTTTAGCAATTCTTTATCATCAGTAGATAAATAACCAGCTTTGCTTATTTTGTACATTTCATCTAATTTATTAGCTATATCTTTATTAAATCCATAGCCCCATCCCATGTAGGAATATTCTATATTTTCAAAAGCAAATAAACTGTATATTATATTTCCACTTATACTCTTAAAAAATTTCTTTAAATCTAAATCATTTTCTTCCTTAAATTTAGATTTTATTTTTTCAAAGTCATTTTCTGCTTCTATTAAATTATAATATGACATTGGGTTAAGAGAAATTCTTGCTAGTGCATAAGTTTTTCTTGGAAAAAAATTAAGTAATTGATTATTAAATTTAACATCTCCAATATTATCTTCATCTATTAATTTTTGAATTTCATCATTTATTGAAAATTTAGTTAGCAATGAGATATTATCTTTATCAAAATTTAGGTATGAAGAAATATAGTTGTTTGTAATATCTACATCAAAATTTTTTCCAATTTTTTTAAATTCACGACTATTTTCAAAGAAATCACTTGAAAACCAAATACTAATATCTTTTTTATTTTCATAAAACTGGTTAAAATTGTCATTTACTGTGATTTGATTTTTATCTTTTAAACCCATTAATGTTTCTATTCCTATATCTAAATTTTTTCTGCTTTTATAATTATTTGCAATTAGTAACAGAACTTTATCATTATCCCATCCGATAACTAAGTCTTTTTTTATTATAGTGTATTTATATGTTTTTTCATTTTCAATGTCAAATTCTATATTAAATTTATTCAAAATACTTTTTATAAATTTAGTAAATTTTTCCTCATTTGTAATTTCAGCAGAAACACATGTATATTTTTCATCTTCCAATTCATTAAGATAATAAACAAACATATCTGTTTTAAAATCTATTCCTGCAATTGTAGGGTCTTCAATAATATTATCTATAATTTTATAAATTTTTTTATTTTCACTACGTATTTCTTTTTTCATTGTTCTAAAAAGTTTTAAATCTGATATTTCATCAAATTTTCCCTTTTTGAAAATTGAGTAAATATCAATTACGGAAACAATATTTGTTTCTTTTGGAATTGTTTTTAAGTTTTCCGGAGAGTTTTCAGAACAAGATACAAGGAAAAATAAACTTATACCAATTAACATTATTACAATTGATTGATTGCTAAAATTTTTCATTTTATTTTTTTTATTAAAAATACATTTTTTTTAAAAAATTTTATTTTTTTAAAAAATAAATATATACAAAAATAAATTAAAAAAATTAAAATTCATATTTTTTTTTTGAAAAAATTATTTAGAATAAAAGATCATAAAAATAATTGGTTTTTTGGAAATTTTTTGAAAAAATATAATTAAAAAAAAATCTTAAAATTTTGGGCATTTTTGAAAAAAAATTTTAAATTTGTTAAAAAAAACGACGTTTTTTTTAACAAATTTTTTTTTAATAAATTGTAAAAAAACGACGTTTTTTGGAAAAAATTTTTTTTGATTATACAGAGTAGGAATTTATATTCCTAATTTACAAATTTTTTATATTTTTTTGAAAACATTTTCTACAAAGTGGTTCATAACTATCTTTTTCTCCAAGCAAAAGTAAATCTTTATTTTGGTTTTTCCGGTAAGAATACTGAGCAAGATTTCCACATTCCATACAAATGGCGTGAACTTTCGTAACATATTCCGCAGAAGCCATTAACATTGGAACTACTCCAAAAGGTTTTCCTTCATAGTCCATATCCAAACCAGTAACAATAACTCTTAAACCTTTATTTGCCAATTCGTTACAAATATTATATAAATTTTCGTCAAAAAACTGTGCTTCATCTATTCCTACAACTTCTACTTTTTCTAAATGCTGCAAAATTTCTTCTGAATTTTTTACAGAAATTGATTTTATTTTATTTGAATCATGAGAAATAACTTTGTTTGACGAATAGCGATTATCAAAATCAGGTTTAAAAATTTTTACATTTTGCTTTGCTATTTTTGCTCTTTTTAAACGTCTTATTAATTCCTCTGTTTTTCCCGAAAACATAGAGCCAGTAATTATCTCCAGAGAGCCTTGTTTAGAAATATCTTTTACATAATTTTCTAAAAACATTATTTTTCTACCTTTATTTTACTTAAAAAAGTTATTTCACCATTTTCATAAGCATATTGTGAAAAACCATCATCTCCGAGAATCATCATAATATTGTCATTTAAAATTAAATCATTTCCTTGAACATTAATTTCATATTTTATTTCTAAAGTATTAGAGGGGTCAGAAATATCAATAACTTTCAAAAAATCATCACAAACAAATAATTCATTACCATCTACACTAAGACCTTGGGGTCCAACCATATTACGAGATTTTATAAACTTTGGATTGTAAAGATCTTTAATGTCAATGACTTGTAACTCATTTACATATCTTCTTCCACACCAGCTGCTTCTTGTGGTTTGTAAAGTAACATAAGCAAAATTATCATCAGCAACAACTGGGTCGCAACTTTGAATATGCCTATAAGTTGATAATTGTTTAGGATTATCTGGATTACTAATATCAAAAATATGCATTCCGTTTTGAGAACCAATGAAAAGCAAACTATCTTTTGGGAAAATAGTTTCAATATTAAAACCTATATGTTTTTTTAATATAAAAGTAGGGTCATTTACCTCGCTAATATCAAACATATTAAGATGTTCACCATCAACTATATACAAACGATCGCCTTTGATGGCAAAACGAGCCATAGAACCACCTTTACCTGTGGCACTTCCACCATCATTTCTGGAAGAATCACTATCATCAGAACAAGAAAATAAAAATATTAACAGGAATACTGGAATGATAAAATTGTAATTAAAAAAATTTTTTTCTTTCATTTTATTTTTTTTTTAATTATTTGAAATTTCTCGCCAATTAACAATTACTGTGTTTGATGGTCTCGATGACGCTTTAAATTTATCTTGTAAATCTTGTCCATCCGGAGGTTTTAATTCTGGAATTATATCTTTTACACGTTTGACAACTTCAAAATTCTTAGGGTCAGCACTTAGTTTCAAAGCAACTAAATCACTTGCATTATCAACATACAAAATATTTTCATTTGTAATTGTATCTTGTTTTATTGCCATATCCAAACAACCGGGAACATTTATAAAACCAACATTTCTTGGTTCTTTTGGGTCTTTATTATTAATAATGTGAATACCTTCATACTTTTCGCTGATGAAAATATAACCATCTTTATAATAAATTTTTCCTGTTTTTTTCAAATCTCTTGCTTCTGCTAAATAAATAGAAGTTTCTAATTTACTTTTTTTCATTAAAATTGGTTCATAAGACGAATAAAAAGGAAAGTCGTCAGGGTCTTCTCCTATGCAAGAGAAAAATAATAATAATGATAAAAAAAGAGATAAAAATATTAAACAAAACTTTTTCATTTTTATAAATTTTGATTTTTATGTAAACGCAATTTTTTAAAAAAAATTTTAAAAAAATTGCGTTTTATGAAAAAATTTCACATTACAAATGTGAAAAAAATTTTTTCAAAAAAACGACCAAAATTTTAATATTTTTAATTTCAAAATAAAAAAAATTTTTTTCAAAAAACGTCCAAAATTTTAATATTTTTTAAATTAAAAAATATTTTCGAAAAAACGGCAATTTTTTATAATTAAAAAAATTTTGGCTATAGAACCTTTTTGTCATAGGAAATTTTTCGCACATAAAAAATGTGAAAAGATTATAATTCATCGTCCACGATGATTTTGTGTGTATTAAATGAAAACATTTAAAGTATTGATTTTTAATGTTTTAAAAAAACAGAATCATGGAAGTTACGAAATCATCGTGGACGATGAATCATAATACCTTATTTTTAATAAAAAAAATTTATATTTCACAAAAAGGTTCGATAGCCAAAATTTTTTTTCAAAAAAACGGCAAATTTTTATGAATTTAATATAAATTAAATTATTTCATTTTCTATAATTTTAATTTCATTTTTTGTTAAACCATATAATTTGTAAATTATTTTATCAATTTCTTTTTGTAATTTACAAAAATCATTAATTTTATTTTCTTCTAAATTTAAAATTTTATCAACAATTTTTATTAAATTATTTTTAATTTCTTCAGATGGTATTTTTATGGGAATATTTTTTATACTTGGAATATAAAAACCAAAATACATTCCTTGTAGATATTTACTTTCAAAATTTCCATTTTCGTCAGATAATTGAGGAAATTCTTTAGCCCAATTAAAAGCTTGATTTTCTTTATAAAAACGTTCTTCCTCTTCCAATTTCTCAATTTTTCCTTCCATATAAAAAAGATATTCTTCCGCTTCTTTTAAAAAATCTGCATCTTCTTTTTCATTTTCAAATAGATCAAATTGTTTCATTTTTAATAATTTTTAATTTTTTTAAATATATAATTAATAATATTTTTTTTTTGAAAAAATATATATAATTTTGTAATTATATATTTTATATAAAATATGAAAAATATGAAAAATAAAAATTTCATAAAAAAAGATGTTAATATTAATTCTTTATTTATTGACCCTAATAATTATCGATTTATAAATCATAAAGATTACGTTCATGTTAAAATTGAGAATATAAAAAATTCAAGAATACAAAATAGGACAAGAAATTTTATTCTTGGTCATAATCAAAAAAATATAAAAGATTTAGAAGACAGTTTTAAAGCTAATGGTTATTTGGAAGTTGATCAAATTCAAGTTGTAGAACTTAGTGAAAATGAATATAAAGTAATTGAAGGTAACCGTAGAGTTGTAACTCTAAAAAAATTTAAGGATGATTATGATAAAAATTTAAATATTGGTAATTTAGACGAACAAATTTTTAAAAAAGTTCCTGTAGTTATTTATCCAGAATCAAAAAATGGACGTTCTGAAATTGTAATGGGTTTAAAGCATATTAGTGGAACTAAAAAATGGGGTATTTTAAATCAAGCACAATTATTAGATGATTTAATTTCAAAATACAAATGGAAAGCTGAAAAAATTTATAATTCTCTTGGAATAAGTAAACAAAAATTTAATAAATACAGACGAGCATTGCATTTAGTAAATGATTTTAAAAAAAGTGATTATGGAGATAAATTTGAAAAAGATATGTTTGCTACTTTTGTAGATATAATATCTAATCTAAAAATGAAAAATTGGTTAAATTGGAATGATACAAATTATAAAGCTGAAAATGAAAATAATAAAACAAGACTTTATAGTTGGCTTGTAGAAATAGAAGAAACTGAAACAGAAGATAAAAGAACAGATTATGAAAATAATGAAGAGGAAGCAGAAGATAAAATCTTACCAAAAATTGTTAATAAAAGTAAAGATATTTGGATTATTAGTAAATTTTTAGATGATGAAAAAGCATTGAAAACAATGGAAGATAAAAGAGATATAAATGAAGCTTATTCATCTAGCGAACAAGTTGGTATTGATAAGTTTAAAAATTCTTTAGAAACAATAAAAAAACAAATCACAGAAGCAAAAAGTTTTAAAAATTATAGTGAAGAAACAGATAAAAAAAGTATAAAACATTTAATAGAAGAATTAAAAGAGCTGGATTCAAATGTTGCTTATGGTGGAATTATTCTTGATAAAAGAATGGAAAAAAATATTTATATAAGTTTTAAAAGCAAAGTTTTTTCTGAAATAAATCTCATTAATTTTAAGCAATTTAAAGATTTTAAAATAAGAAACATAAATCAAATAAATATCTTTGCTGGAATTAATAATTCTGGGAAATCAAGCATTTTAGAAGCAATTTTTTTACTTTCTAAATTAAATGATTTGAATTCTTTTTTTGATATTCAAGTGAAAAGAGCTAAATTTAATAATAAATTAGCTAATTATTGGCTAAAAGATGAATTCTATAAATATAATCTTTCAGCTATTTTTGATAATAAAAAATTAAATTATAGTGCAAGATTATTTGAAACAGATGAAGATATTGATAAAGTTCATTATTCTTATTCCATAGAGATAAATTCAGAATTTTCGTCTGAAAAATTAAAAAGTATTGCAGATATATATATCAATAATAAAATTGATAAGAAATCTAAAAAAATTAACTGGCTTTGTAATTCGTCTTTTAATAATCCATTTTATTTTCAAAATAAAGAAGATATTATTTTTGCACATGATAAAAGTGTAGAGTTAAAAACTTATGATAAAATTATTTTTTTTCTTCAAAAATATGTTGATAAAGGTATAAAAAAAATTATTTATGTTGGTGATACTAATCGTTTTTTAGTTTATCATAAATCTTTTGATAAAGCTATGGATTTAAGACAATTTGGGGAAGGTGTACAAAGAATATTTTTTATTTCTTTACAAATGGCTGTTTCTAAAAATGGAATTATGTGTATAGATGAAATAGAAAATGCTATACATCATAGTTTATTTGAAAATTTTATAAAATTTTTAGTCGAATTATCTATGGAATTTAATATTCAGTTGTTTATTTCTTCTCACAGTTTAGAATTTATAAATTCTTTTTTTCAAGAGGAAAAAAATATTGATAAAATATCTGTATATCGTATAAATAAAAAAGAAAATAAATGTTCTATAGATCATGCTTATGGAGAAGAATATAATATGTTAAAAAATAATTTAAATTTGGATTTAAGAGGATAAAAAATGAATAAATTAATTTTAAGTTTTTGTGAAGGTGCTCATGATGCCGCTTTTGTTTTTAGAATATTAAAAGAAAATAAATATAAAAATTTTACCGATAAAAATATAAAAAAATTTCCTAAAATTTTACATGACTTTTTTAAAACAAAGATGGAAAAATTTTCATCTTTAGATGATAAAAAATTTTATGAAAAACCATATTTTCCAAGATATATTTTAAAAAAAGAAAAAGAAGAAATTTATGTATTATTATATACAGTTGGAGGAGTTTCTAAAATAGAAAAAACTATTAAAACTATAAAATTTTTTAGACATTCAGCTAAAGAAGAAAAATTTGGGATTTCTAAAATAAAAGAACTTTCTATTAATTTTATTTTTGACGCCGAAGAAATGGAAGTAAAAGATAGAATTATTGAAATAATAAAAGATCTAAAAAAAATAGATAAAGGAATTTCAGAAAAAATAAAAGAAATAAAAAATGGTATTCCTATTGAAAATATTGATTATTTTAAATCCATTGGAATTTACATTTTTTCATCTGATGATGGAAAAGGAAAATTAGAAGATATTTTATTACCTTTGATAAAAAAAGATAATGAAGAAATATACGAAAGATCTTTAAATTTTTTAGAAAAAAATAAAATGGAATTAAAAAAAAGAAAATTTTATTTTGATAAATCTTTAATTGGAATACTTGGACAATTACAAATTTCAGGAAAAGCAAACACTGTAATTATTCAAGATTCAAATTTAATAAATGAAGAAAAAATAAAAAATAATGAAATTTGTAAAAAAATATTTAATCTTTTTATATGATTTTAAAAAATATTAGAAACGCCATTTTTTTTTATAAAAACATTAAAATTTTGGACGAATTTGAAAAAAAAAAATTTTTAACATTGGAGGTTTCTTTTTTAACCTCCAATGTTTGATATAGATTAAAATTTTTGACGTTTTTTGAAAAAAATTTTTTTAATTTCAATTTAAAAATATTTAAAATTTTTACGATTTTTTTCAAAATTCAAACATTGGAGGTTAAAAAGAAACCTCCAATGTTATATTTTTTAAAATGTTAAAATTTTGGGCGTTTTTTTGAAAAAAAATTTTTTTAATTTCGAAATTTAAAATATTAAAATTTTTACGATTTTTGAAAAAAATTTTAATTATAAAAAATCATTAAAAAATTGCCGATTTTTGAAGAAAATTTTTTTTTAATTTTATTTTAAGATTAAAAAATATTGAAATTTTGGACGAATTCTGAAAAAAAATTTTTTTAACATTGGAGGTTTCTTTTTAACCTCCAATGTTTGTTTTATGATTTTTGTAAAAACATTAAAATTTTGGGTGAATTTGAAAAAAAATTTTTTTATTTTGAAATTAAAAAATATTAAAATTTTAAATTTAATAATGTGCGCTGAAAACACACAAGCGCATGGATAAAAACTCTAATAATAACTATTTAAGCTTATAATTCCTAAAACTCCTCCGATAGCTAAAGTTACAATAGATAAGTAATTAATATTTTCTTTTTTTGTTATATGTATGGATAATACCATTAACGGAAATGCCTGAGCTACATACCTTGCTGAAAATTGATGTGTTACTTTTAATGATGTACCTATTATTAATAAAAAACCAAATGCAAAAAACATTGTCAAAGGGTCTTTTTGTAATAAATTCTTTTTTATAAAAAAATAAATAAATGAAAATCCAACAACAGATAAAATATTACCACAAAATATCTCATAGTATGGAAATAAAGATGGATTTAAATAATTTATAATAATATTATTAAACGGTATAAATTCAATTTTTAAAAAAAATATATTAAAAAAAATTGATATAATAAGTACTATAATAAATTCGTACAAATTTTTTTTCCATAATAAAAAATTGAAATAATTAGGTTTTATGAAAAATGTAAAAATTCCAGCATAAGCAAATGCTAAAACTAAATTTTTAATTGATATTCCTATTCCTGTACTTGCTTGTGATAATGGTTGAATATTACCCCATAGATAAAAGACATAGAACGGTATAATTAATGATGTTATTAATGTTACCGTAAGAAACTTTATAAATTCTTTTTTTGAAAAATCGAACTTAAATAAATATCCTTTTTTAATAAATAGAAATGGTAATGCTATCCACAAAACAATAATTGGTTGTCTTCCTAATATTGCTAGTGAAAATGAAAGACCAGATATTACAGCTAAAATATAGTTGTTTTTATTATTTTTATAATGTTTGATTAAATAATAAACTGTAAAAGTCATAAAGAAAACTGCAAATATTTCAGTTAGCACAAGTCCAGATATAGTATAAATATTAGCAATAGATAATGAAGAAATAGCAAATACCAAACTATTGTTCTTTGTATTATTTAAATTGAAGATTTTTTTTATATAGAATAAAATAGCTATTAAGAAAATAATATTTGGTATACGTATTAATGGGGCTGATAATTTTGTTATATCTTGTAATAAATAATGAATAAGAGTATATGTTGGTCCAGCTGGACCTTTATAGTCAATTAAATATTGTTTAGAAAATCCAAACTTGTTTAAATTTATTATATTTTCTATATAATATGTTTCATCCCAAAAAGGTGGTTTTTTTTGGAAAACTGTAAATAACATTAAAGAAAATAATAAGATTATTCCAGTAATAATATATGTATTATTTTTCATAATAAAAAATTTTTATCTCCAATTTGATACTATAGAGCTTAATTTGAATTGTTTTGTGTTTTTATTATAATTTTGTTTCCATAAAATATTTAGTTGTAATATTCCAATAACAAATACTCCAATGCTAATTAAGAAAGAGTTAAATAGTATTGCTAAAAGAGAACTTGTCCATCCAAGAACTGCAACATGTATTATGAATTTTTTATATAAAATTACTACTATAAGAAAAATTATTCCTAAAAACATGGCAATAGTATTGCAATTTTTTTCATTTTATTAACATTTATATTTTTCGATGCTACTCGAAAATAAATCTACTATTTAAGATATAATTATATTCTAATTCATACAAATTTATTTTTATATAATAAAAATTTTACAAATTTAAAAAAAATTCATCATAAATTTACAACTTTTTTCAAAAATCGTCAAATTTTTTAAATTTATTTCAATAAAAAATATTTTTTTTTTTAAATTTAAAATTTAATTTTGTGAAAAAAAATGCAAAAAAATAGTATCCACTCAATTTAGTATGGTAAAAAGTTTTTTTTCTTTTTTTTT
>JAOZVH010000281.1 GCA_029938235.1 Bacteroidales bacterium | reverse complement strand
TTACGCCGATGGTACTGCTGGAAAGTGGGAGAGTAGGTTTCGCCGAATATTTTTTTAAAACATCCTACAAATTTTTTTGATAGGATGTTTTTTTATATATAAAAAAATTATGAAACATCAAAAAATAAAAGTTTCTTTGAGAAAAGAACTTGGGAAAAAAGCTACTAAAGCTCTAAGAAAAAATAAATGTGTACCTTGTGTTTTGTATGGTGGAGGAAAAAATATACATTTCTTTGCAGAAGAAAGAGATTTTCGCCATATTGTTTATACTCCAAATGTTTATTTAGTTGAGTTAAATATAGACGGAGAAATATATAATTCAACATTAAAAGATATACAATTTCATCCGGTTAGAGACAATATTTTACATATAGATTTTTTTCAAATATTTGAAGGTAAAAAAATTACGGTAGAAATTCCTATAAAATTAAATGGGCTTGCTGAGGGTGTAAAAGAAGGTGGTAAAATGCAAATTATAAGAAGAAAATTAAAAGTTAAAGCATTTGCAGCAGATTTGCCAGATCAATTGGAAATTGATGTTGAAAATGTTAAACTGGGAAGCAATATTAAAATTGCAGAATTATCTTATGATAATTTAGAGATGTTAGACAAAAAAACTGATGTTGTATTAACGGTTAATTTAACAAGAGCAGCAAAAGGAGCGGCGGAAGATGAAGAAGAAGGAGTAGAAGGAGAAGGAGAAGGAGAAACTGAAAATACTAAGGAGGACAAATAAAAAAATTTTATTATTTTGAAATATTTAATTGTTGGACTTGGTAACATAGGCGAATCTTATAAGAATACACGACATAATATAGGATTTAAAATATTAGATGCTTGGAGTAAAGCATCTAATTTAGATTTTACTTTGTCTCGTTATGCTTATTTTTTAGAAACAAAATTTAAAGGAAGAGCATTAATTTTTATTAAACCGACAACTTATGTTAATCTAAGTGGAAAGGCAGTAAGTTATTGGTTACAAAAAAAGAAAATTCCGGTGGAAAATCTATTGGTTATTAGTGATGATTTAAATTTGCAATTGGGGAAATTAAAATTAAAATTAAAAGGTGGAGACGGTGGACATAATGGACTTAAAAATATAGAAGAGTTTTTAGGAAGTAAAAAATATTCTCGTTTGAAGTTTGGCATTGGACATAAATTTAATAAAGGTGAACAAAGAAATTATGTACTTGGAGAGTGGACACAAGAAGAAAATATAGAAATAAATAAAAAAATATTAGAATCCATAGAAATTATTAAAAGTTTTACAAGTATAGGTACAGAAAGAACGATGAATTTTTTTAATAAAAAAAATTGAAACTTTGAATTTAAAATTAAAGAAAATACCGATTTTTTTACAAATTTCAAAATAAAAAAATTTTTTTTCAAAATTCGCCCAAAATTTTAACATTTTTTAATTTCAAAATTAAAAAGATTTTTTTTTAAAAATTGTCCAAAAATTTTAACATAAAAAAAAAAACAACATTGTAGGTTTTTTTTAACACCAATATTTCTATCAAACACCAGATAAATGATTTTTTTTATCATTATGGATATTCTTTATTTTTTATAAGGTCGTTAATTTCTTTATTTGAGATGTTTGCTATTTTAGATTTGTCATAAATAGAAATCAAATTTACAGTAATTTGATTTTTTTCGTTTTTTTCTGTTACTGCTAAAATTTCTTCTTCCACATAAGTTATTGTTCGTAAACCACCGCTTTTCCCCATACCTTTACTTTTGACTTTTACTCGAATTTTATAAGAATTATCACTTAGCTTTATTCCCAAAAAAGGATTTTCTTTTAATAATTCTTGTAACTCATTCAATTCCTTTAATAATGAGGCATATTTTTTCATCAATTTTTTTGCCTGACGTTTAAAGCTTTTGGTAATCCTAACTTCTGCTTTCATTGAGAAAATCGGTTAAAGTTTGTAATTTTATACCTGTTTTTTTTGCTTCTTTTATTTCTGCTATACTATTTTGAATACCAAGCATTATCTCCATTTTATTTTGTAATTTTTGATATTCCGAATTTAGTTTTTCCCATTCTATAAATGGAAGAATTACGGATATTTTATTGCCGGAATTATCAACGACATATTGAACATTTGTTATCATAATGAATAGTTTCATAGTTTTTGCAAATATATAATTTTTTTTATTTTATAAATTAATAATTTCAACACTCAGGTCTTCTGCCTTGTGTAATATCCCTATCTTTCCACATACCAGCTGACGAAAAAAAATTATATTTAATTTTTTCTTTTTTTGTATCTTCTAGTTTTGGAAGTTCTATAAAATCATAATATTTTAATATTTCATAAAGAAATATTAAACGCTCTTTATTTTTTACTTTTATTGTTAAAGTTTCCATATTGTAAAATTAATATTTTTTAATTTATTAATTAATTAAATTTTTTTCAAAAAACGCATAAAATTTTTAATTTCAAAATAAAAAAATTTTTTCAAAAATTCGTCCAAAATTTTAACATTTTTAAATTTCAATTAAAAAAAATTTTTTTTCAAAAATCGTCCAAAATTTTAACATTTCTTAATTTCAAAATAAAAAAAATTTTTTTCAAAAATTGTCCAAAATTTCAATATTTTTAATTTCAAAATAAAAAATATTTTTTCAAAAATCGTGAAAATTTTAACATTTTTTAATTTCAATTAAAAAAAAATTTTTTTCAAAAATCATCCAAAATTTTAACATTTTTTAAATTTCAATTTTTTTTTTTAATCGTCCAAATTTTTAACATTTTTTTAATTTAAAATTATAAAAAATCATTAAATAGGAAAATAAAAATTTATATTTTTTTTTATATAAAAAAATATTCTTAATAGAAATTTATTATATATTTGAATAATTTTAAAAATTAAAAAATTAATTATGTCTAGGCTCAATAAATTAAAACCACATCCTGATGCCAAAGGAGACCATACTTCATTTATAGAAAATGTATTGGGTTATATTATAAAATATGCGAATACATTCTCAACAAATTTAATCCAACAGGTTTTGATGAAGAAAAACGAGTGGATTTAAAAGGAAGTACACATTTTAATAAAATTAAAAAAAAATTATATCCAACCCCTCACGTGCATGAAAAAAATGTTATTGGAGGTTTAGAAATGCAAATATAAATGAAATTCCAAAACGAAATAAATCAAAATAATATGAAAAATTTTCAGTGGTTAGAAAATTGGTATGAATCACATCACGATGGAGATTGGGAACATACTTATGGTATTCGTATAGAAACTATAGACAATCCCGGATGGAAAATAGAAATCGACATTGCAGAAACAAAATTTGAAAATTTAGAGCAAATATTTTGTTTGATAGAAAATAATGAAAATGATTGGCATGGTATAGAAATAAAAAATAAAAAATATACCGCTGTTGGAGACATCAAAAAACTTGATTTCTTGATAGGAAAATTTAGAAATATCATCTCTACTTTCAGTAAAAAAATAATTGTAGCATTTGAAGAATGAGTAGTTTTTAATTAAAAAAAAAATTTTTTCAAAAAAAACGCTAAAAATTTAATGTTTTATTTCAAAAATAAATTTTTTCCAAAAATGCCAAAATTTTTATGGTTTTTTATAAAAAAAATTTTTTCAAAATTTGCCGTTTTTTTTATTAAAAAATTTTTTCAAAAAACGTCCAAAATTTTAATATTTTTAAAATTTAAGATTA
>JAOZVH010000280.1 GCA_029938235.1 Bacteroidales bacterium | reverse complement strand
ACAAATAAAGAAACGATTTGATAAATTTACGATTTTCGGCAAAATTCCGCAACTCAATAGATTTTCAAAACAGCGATTAAGTTTCTAAAAATAAGATATTTAAACGACAAAAAACAAATAAAGAAACGATTTGATAAATTTACGATTTTCGGCAAATTCCGCAACTTGATAAATTTTCAAAAAAGCGATTAAGTCTCTAAAAATAAGATATTTAAACGACAAAAAACAAATAAAGAAACGATTTGATAAATTTACGATTTTCGGCAAAATTCCGCAATTCGATAGATTTTCAAAACAGCGATTAAGTTTCTAAAAATAAGATATTTAAAACAAATTAACAATTTCTTTTTGCTACAAATATTTAATTTTGTAAATTTAACAATTATTTAAGCCGATTTTTCTTAAACTAAAAAACAGATAAATAACTAATAATAAAAGCTATCCCTTCTATTTTCTGTCGATAAATTATTTGGATAGCTGATTGATTTTTCAGACAAATTAGAACGAAATAGTCTGATAATAAATTTTTTACGCTTTGCTTAAAAATTGATTATCAAACGATTTCATTCTTTTTTAATCAGATAGATGAAACAAATAACGAAACGATTGATAGACAGAAAGAAAGGATAACATTTTGTTGGACAGCAGTTATTTTTTTACTTATTTTTACTTCGCTACGCTCGTAAAAATAAGTAAAAAAACAACCGCCGCCAACAAGTTACCGTTATGGTTTGTGCAAAAAAACTGAACAATAAATAATTTCGACAAAAACATGAAAACAAATAAAAATTTAGTAAAAGCAAAAGTAAAAGAATTAATAAAAATAGTTGGAGAACTAAACGAAAAGTATCCTCATAAAAAATTCACATTAGACGGTCGTTTAGTTGGAGATTTAGGAGAAATAATTGTTGAAGAAAATTATATGCTTAAATTGTATGACAAAGTTGTAGAAAAATATGATGGACGAACAGAAAAAGACGATATTCCAGTCCAGATTAAAACAACAATGAAAAATTCAGTATGGTATCCAAGAGATTATCATCCAGAACGTTTTTTAGCAATTGAATTAACAAAAAATGGAGATTTCAATGAACTATACAATGGAGATACAGAGCCATTTAAAGAATACATTAAGACAAGAAAATTTAATCAAAATTACAAATATTATACTGTAACAAAAGGTAAATTAATAGAATTAAACAAAGAAGTTGATAAAAAAACAAGAATAGAAATAAGATAATTGAAAAAGAAAAAAAATGACAATATCCGAACTTAAAAATATAGTTTTAGAATTAAGTAAAGAGACAAAAGAACAAGAATGGTTTGAATTCAAGCTAAATAATAGGTTTGATAATCAAACTATCGGCGAATATATTTCGTCATTATCAAACAGTGCTTGTTTACAAAATAGAGATTTCGGATATTTAATTTGGGGCGTAAATGACAAAACACATAAAATTGAAGGTACAAAAGTAAAATTGAAAAATAAAAAAGTTGGGAATATTGAATTAGAATTTTGGCTAAATATGAATTTAAACCCAAAAATTGATTTTTCAATACACGAATTTGAATATGAACCAAATGTTAAAATATGTCTTATAAAAATTCCAGCAGCAACAAATCAGCCCACTAAATTTAAAGGAAAAGATTACATACGTATTGACAGCAATAAAACCGAATTAAAAAACTATCCCGATAAAGAACGCCGCATTTGGAATAGTTCAGTTGATTGGTCAGAGCAAATTATAGAAAACCTCACTGTTTCAGATTTAGACATTGAAGCAATAAAACTTGCAAGATTAAATTATAAACGACATAATGAAAGCAAACCATTTTTCAAGGATATTGATAACTGGTCGATTGAAACATTTTTGGACAAAGCAAAACTAACAACAAACGGGAAAATAACGAAAGCAGCAATAATACTTTTAGGAAAATCTGAGTTTAAACGATTTATTAACAATAATTTGCTAATTGTGTGGATATATATTGACGAAAAAGGAATTAAACGACATTCTGAAATATTTGAACCGCCATTTTTGCTTGCTGTAAACGAAGTTCTGAATAAAATCAGAAAATTAAAATACTTTCAGATAAAAGTTTAATCCCGATTGAAAGAACAAAATATGATACATGGATAATACGAGAAGCATTAAATAATTGCATTGCTCATCAGGATTACAACAAGGAAAGTCGTATAATTGTTACTGAAAAATTAGACGAAGTTAGATTTTACAATGCTGGTGAATTTTTTCAGGGAACAATAGAAGATTATGTTTTAAATGACTTTACGCCACCAAGATATAGAAATTTATTTTTAGTAAATGCAATGGTAAATATCGGCATGATTGAAACAATTGGTTCGGGGATAAAAAAAATGTATAATTTGCAACAAGAGCGTTGTTTTCCACTACCTGATTATTCTTTAACAAATGACGTTGAACTGACTATTTACGGAAACATTATTGACAGAGATTATACTAATAAACTAATTGAAGATAAAGATATTGATTTGGGAACAGTATTTTTGCTTGATAAAATTCAAAAAGGATACCCAATTAGCGAAAACGATTATAAATATATGATAATTCATTTTATTAAAAAGCTAAAAAGAACAGACAGAGAGAGCATAAATAAATTAATGTTTGGTATTTTTGATAAGTCATTAAACGAAAAACAAAAACAAGATAAAGTTAAGAATATGCTATATAAATTATCAAAAGAAGGTCTTATAAAAAATATTTCAGGTTCGAGAAAAAAATCAATTTGGATATTAGCAAATTAGCTTTCAAAGAAATAAAAGAAATAAAAACCAAAACTACAACAATGTCATTTAGTTAATAATGAGGCGAATAGAAAATATCGGAATGATTGAAACGATGAAACAAAAGAAATAAAACCATAACATCGGTTTGGTGTCAGTCATTTTTTGCTTGTTTTTACTTCGCTTCGCTCGTAAGAAACAAGCAAAAAATGCCCACCACCAAGCCGTATTCGATATACACAACTGCAAAATCGGAAACAGAAAAAAGCAGGAAGGATTTTTTCAAAACGATATATTGTTTTTGTGGATAACGATAATTTTCAAAATCTAAAAAAAACAAAAAAATGAAATTCACATCATTAAAAACAAAATTAGCGATTACAATAAGCGTAGCGGTCGGGATAATATTTAGTTTAATAATATTTTATTCCGTAATAACAAACAGAAAAATTGCAATTGAAAGTTCTGAACAAAAAATGACTTTGCTTGCCCAAGAATATGCACTGAAAATTGAGGCAGAAATAGAACTTGCAATGGACGCTTCAAATACAATGGCAAGCGTATTTGCCTCATTTAAAAATAATCCTGATTTTGAGCCAAACAGAATAATGATGAATAATTTATTAAAGCAAGTTTTAAATGACAATCCTAATTTTTTAGCAACTTACACACTTTGGGAAACAAACGCACTTGATAACAAAGACAGCGATTTCATAAATCAGAAAGGACATGATAAAACAGGTAGATTTATTCCGTATTTTACACGCAATGAACAGAAGACGTTTATATTAGAGCCATTAGTTGATTATACACAAAATGGAGCAGGCGATTATTTTTTAATACCTCAAAATACGAAAAAAGAAGCAATAATAGAACCTTACATTTATCCGGTTCAAGGAAAAAATGTATTAATAACTTCACTTGTAACACCGGTAATAGTTGATAATGAATTTATTGCAATAGC
>JAOZVH010000079.1:1537-12979 GCA_029938235.1 Bacteroidales bacterium | reverse complement strand
TCAATAATTTAAGTCCTTAGACTGACGGCTATGGCGTGGACGCTTGAATCATAATCTTTTTATTTTTAATAAAAAAAATTTATATTTCACAAAAAGGTTCCAAGAACCAAATTTTTTTCAAAAAAACATTAATTTTTTGGGTTTGTACAGGTTGAAAAATTTTTTTTAATATTTTTTATATTTCGTTTTTTTTATGGAAAACATTTTTTCAAAATATTAAAAATTTTTTTAATATTTTGAAAAAATGTTTTATATTATTGAGTTGTTAAAAAATAATTAAAATTATCTTTATAATAAATTTCTTCACTACCTTTTTTAATAATTTGTCTAAGTATTTTTTCGGAAACACCATTTTCTAAATTAAAACTTTCTATAATTTCTAACAAATTAATAAGGTCTTCTAAATAATCACCGTGCAGATCAATTTTCGGTAAAATTCTTTGCGATATACAATAATCTAATGGTCTAAATTCATCTTTCATTACTTTTCGTGCAACAGTACAATAATTTTTCATAGACATCTCTACACGTGGACTAATAAAAATATTCATATTTTTAAACCAATTTTTCACCCTATTGTATTTTATCTCTTCCCTTCTGGTAAAAGCAACATCTTCTCTCGCTGGATTAAGAGGAGTTTGGTAAAAATCTTTTAAATTAAAAATACTTATTGCCTCTTTTAAACTTAATTCTAAATTTTCACCCCTTTCAAAATCAACAATATCACTACTAATATGCTCACTATCAAGACGAATTATATTCATTCTATCTAACATACGTGGAGATAAATCTTCGCTTGTTCTGTCTATATTCATAGTTGCGATAAAACGTAAACTATTTGTATAAGTAACTTTCTCCTTACCTCCAAGGTCTATATAAAAAAGCGAATCTTTATTCACTGAAGAATCACATAAATTATAAAATATTCTCCAATAATGTTCTAATGAACTGGTATTGGCTTCATCTAAAGTAACAAAAGATAATGGTGAATGCGGAAACCATTTTTTTTCTCTTTCTGCATCTAACTGTTTCAAAAGAGGATACATTTTTGTTTGTGCTTGATGAAAACTATCTGAAATGGGATTAGAAAAACCAACCCAATCTCGTAAAGAACTCCAAGCTTTTCCTACGCTAATTTCTATACTTCTTTCTTCCGGAACAAGAATTTTAGAAATCTTTTTTGCAAGAGAAGTTTTTCCTGATCCAGAAAGTCCAATAAAAACTGTTAACATATCTTGATGCACACAAATCATTAAATTTGCAATAAAATGCTCAGTGTAATTTCTTCCGGAACTTTTAATTTTTTCGGAGAATAATTTATAAAAATTATTTATACTGCCAAAATTATTATCAGAAAAAATATGTGGATTAATATTTATTTTTTCTTTTTCTTTATTAAAATTCCTTCCGGAAATAAAATCAAAATGTGTTTTTGATTTTATTAATTCTTGTAATTTTTGATTGGCATCTTTTTGTGTTGTGATAAATTCTCTTTTAAGTTCAAAAATAGAATTTCTCAATTCTTCTTTTACTCTTTCCTTAAATTCTATATCTTTTAAAATTTTATCTAAATCACCATAAAAATTTGCTTTTTCTATGAGAGATTCTTTTGCTTTGATTTCTGTATTAATGGCATTAATTTTTTGCTCTTCTATTTCCTTACTTTTTCGCTGTTGTTCTTTGCTTAATTCCAAAATATCCTGAGCAAGAGCTTGTTTTTTTAAACTTAACTCTTCTTTTTCTTTTCTGAAATCAACAATTTCTCGCTCCAACATATTCTTAGAAATACTAAAATTTAGCTTTTGTTTTTCTAATTTTTCTATATTTTCTTTGTAGGCAGAAGTTCCTTCCACAGCATCGAAAAAGTTTTGAACATAAGTTTCATTTTGAATGGAAGTTTGCAAAAGGTCATATAAACGGTCGAAACGAGTTGGATAAGCTTTAATATCTTCATTTCTCTCTAATTCTTCCAGAAGTAATTTCGTTGTTTTAAATATTTCGGGATTGCGAGGACTAATTTTATCTTTTGCCCAGTCAAATAAAAATTCCTTACTAACAAAATCTAAATTTTTAATCTTAAATTCTTGTATACTTCTAATAGATTTAATAACTTTTCTTCTAAGATTATGAGTTGTAATATCTAAGTAAGTATCTTCTGGTAACTCATAAATAGAAACCGCTAAATTAGTCTTCTTTAAAAAAATTTCATTTCCTTTGTCATTTACAAAATCAATAAAAAATGCACCGTAAATTTTTTTATCTTCAGAATTTTGAACAAAAAAAGGTTTTTCATCTTCAGAAAAACATTTTTTTATTAATTTGAAAACGTGTTCATTTTCTGGTTTAAAAGTCTGATTTGTAATATTTAAATTTCCAGAAAAAATTTCTAAAATAAAATCTGTTGGTAATAATTCCACTTGATTGCGAAATGCAAAAAAAGGTAAAGAATTTGGATTTTCTGAATTATGTGTATTATTTGGAGTTACTGCTTTTAACTTCAATAACTCGTCCAAATCAAATGCTTCATTCAAAGGTAAAGAACTTGTATTCTTACCATACCTAACAAAAACTTTTCCTCTAATATCTGTTTTATTTTCTAGAAATTCCCAATTTTCATTTTTCTCGTCAAAATAAAAAATCGGGACAAGATTTCTATCATTTTTTTCGTCATCATCTCGAATTGCAACTATATAAGAAGTTTCATCGAGTTTGGTTTGATAATTTACGTTAAATTTGTCTTTTAAATTTTCTAACTTCATTTTTAAAAAAATTGTTTAAAATAAAATACAAAAAAACAAAAAAAATTATAAAAAACAAAAATTAAATTTTCAATTTATTTTCATTCAACTTTTTATATGAAATTCTATTTTTATAAATATCAATTCCTAAGAACAAGGCTTTCATAAAAGAAATTTTATGAGCAACTCCTTTTCCTGCAATTTCATAAGCTGTTCCGTGAGCGGGCGAGGTTCTTATCAAAGATAAACCAGCAGTAAAATTAACTCCATCTTTAAAAGCTAATAATTTAAAAGGTATTAAACCTTGGTCGTGATACATAGCGAGAATAGCATCAAATTTTTTGTAATTTTGCGAAGCAAAAAAACCATCTGAGGCATAAGGACCGAAAGAAAGAATTTTATTTTCTCTTGCTTCTTCCAGAGCAGGAATAATTATATCAATTTCTTCTTTTCCAATAATTCCATTATCACCAGAATGAGGATTTAAACCCAAAACAGCAATTTTTGGTAAAGTAATTCCAAAATCTTGTTTTAAAGAAAAATTTAATAAATTTAATTTTTTTAAAATATTTTCTTTTGTGATATTTTCAGGAATTTTTTGCACAGGAATATGTCCGGTAACAACAGCAACTTTTAAATGCTCATTGACAAGAAACATTAATTGATTTTCTTCATTTAGGCGATTTCCAAGATATTCTGTATGTCCGGGAAATTTGAAATTTTCAGAATTAATATTATATTTATTTATTGGTGCTGTTAATAAAAATTCCATTTTTTTATTTCGCCAATCTTCTGTTGCTCTTTCTAATGCTTGAAAAGACGAAATTCCAGATGATTTTGTAGACCGTCCAATTTCTACATTAATATTATCATCTATACAATCAATAATATTAATCATATCCTTAGAAGCATCTTCTATCTTTTTAATATTATTTAATTGTATATTGTTTAAATTCAAAAGTGTACGATGATAAGAAGCTGCTTTTGAAGAACCATAAATTACCGGAGTACAAAATTTTAAAATTCTTTTATCTATTAAAGTTTTAAAAATAATTTCATAAGAAATACCATTAATATCTCCGTGAGTAATACCTACTTTCATTTTATTTCTTTTTTAATTTTTTTGTTTTACAAGATTTTATCTCTTCGCATTTAGCACAACGTAAACCAAGTTTACGCATATTTTTATTTTTACCAATAGAAATTTGTGGGAATTTACCTTTTTTATTTAAAATTAAATTTTTAAATAAAATTTGTGTAGCAAATCCTATAAAGGCAATTCCTAACAAAATTATTGACAAACTAATCAATTTTAAAATTAACATATCTAAAAAATTTATAATACAAAATTAAAAAAAAATTTTTCTAAAAAACGGCATTTTTTTATGTTTTTGATAATTAAAAAAAATTTTTTCAAAAAAACGGCATTTTTTTATGTTTTTGATAATTAAAAAAATTTTTTTTCAAAAAAACGGCATTTTTTTATGTTTTTGATAATTAAAAAAAACGACAAATTTTTAATGATTTTTTATAATTAAAAAAAAATCAAAAAACGGTAATATTTTCATTTAATTCTAATTAAAAAAAATGAAAAATACAAATAAAATAAATATGATATTTGTATTTTTCTATATTTTAAAAATATGTAATAAGAGTTATAACAAATAAAATGGACAAAATAATAGGCCAGAACAAAACTTTTACAAAAAAGTTTTCATTATAATCAATCAACCATATCTTCTTTTTACTGAAATATAAGAATGTTGTTACAACAAGTGTCAAAATTGCAAAATATAAAACAAAATAAAAGTTCTCAATATAAACAACTTCTTTTAAATTTAGACTTTCTCTTAAACTAAAATGAGCTAATAAAACTGTAAAAAGCAATCCTCCGGAAGAAGCAAGAAAACCTCCTGTTCCATCTTCTTTTACATTAAGTATCATTGCAAAAAGCAGAACAATAATTACAAAAAATGGTAAAATTACAGATATAAATGGACTAATAAAATTACGTTGTACTGTTAAAGTAAAATATAATTCTGGACTTTTATTTTGACCTACGAATTTTGACACACCAAAATTTGTAGAATAATTATGCACTACATAACTAAAATAACTATTTTGAATGCTCCAATCAGAGATAACAATATCTTTATCTAATCCTGGTTGTAGCTCAGGACTTATAAAATCATAAGCATCTAAATCCGGAGTGAGAACAATATTCTTATCAAAATCTTTATGCCAAAGTCGTACCCAGACATCTTTTTTATCAAAAGGATATTTAGAATAATCAAATGATTGTCTTAAAGTTGTTTCGAAATACCATCCAATAATTTCAAAATCTCCTTCTATTCTGGAATATGCTTTTTTTACTTTTTGACTAATACTTTCAGGAAAAATAAACTCTTTTTTAAATTTTTTAGGATAATCTATTTTATATTTTTGCCATATATAACCTGTTAAACTAACATCATTTGCGTCAGAAAAATGAAAAGACTGTATATAAATGCCGGTCGGAACAAAAATATTTTCTTCTATGCCAACTTTTTTATATTTATCATTTATATCCTTACAAAATTTATTTAAACTTGTTTTATCTACAATAACAATATTTTCAGATGTTGCTTTAGAACCTGGATATTTTAAAGTTAAATACCAATTACTAATTATACCAAAAACTAAAAACATAGAAATAAAACTTGCATAAAGCCATATCATATTTTCATTATTATTGTTGTGTATTTTCATAAATAATGAAATTCCAGATAGGAATAGAAAGAATAAATTAAGTACAACTAATAATAATTGTTGTCTTTTTTCTCGTGAATTTTTATCTTTTGTTGGATAAACAGAAATAAGTGTCCAATTTGTATTTGATATTGTTTTATAAAAAATCCAGTCTTCTTTACCATTGTTATTATATGATAACATTCCTTCTTTAGAGTTCTGTTTTTTACTTTCTAATATTTCATTAAGCTCTTTAAAACCTTCATTTTTAGGGAAATCTAATAATGTTTTTTCATCTTCTACATATTCTTTTGTTGGATGATAAATAATTTTTCCTTCTTTTGATATAATTATATTATATCCTAAATTCCCCATGTCCAACTTATTAATAATATTTTCAATATTATCAGAAGAATAATTTGCATAGATTATTCCACGAGTTTTTTTATTTTTTTCATCTTCTTTATTTTTATAAAAGGGAATTCCAAATGTTGATATAATTTTTTTTGATGTTCGTCCACGGTATGAAATCCATTTTGTTTCTTTATTTAAAATTTTATAAAACCAAAAAGAATTTGAATCATTTATACTGTAATCATAATGTATTTTTGAAGAAATAATAAGACCATTTTTTCTTCTTGTATAATTACTAATTAAATTTTTTTTCTTATTAATAGTATCTTTTTGAAGATACATAACAGCAATACCATGTATAAATGTGTTATTTTTACAAATTTTTTTCAGTCTTCTTTTTAGTGTAAAACTATCAACATCCCATCTATAATTAAAATATTCTTTTTCCTTATTTACGATATTTTCTAAATCTTTAAATTTTTCTACTAAATTTTTAGATGCTAAATTTACTTTTTCAGTAAGTTGTTTTTTTGTATTTTCAACTGCTACTTCTTCTAATAATTTCAAATAATATATTTGATAAACTAAAAGAATAAAAGAAATAACAAATAAGACCCAAAAAAATATTTTGGTAAATTTTTGTACTCCAGATAATTTTATTTTTGTCATAAAATAATTTTTAATTTTTTCACAAAAAAAACATAAAATTTAAAATAAAAAAAATTTTTTTTCAAAAATCATATAAAATATTAATATTTATATTTAATAATATGCTGTGAAAACACCGCATAAGCGCTGGGCAAAATTTTAGATGTTTTTGTTTTTTTTAATTATAAAAAATGTTGAAAAATTGTCGTTTTTTGTGAAAAAATTTGTTTTTTAAAAAAAAAAATCATTAAAAAAATGGCGTTTTTTGGAAAAAAATATTTTTTATAATAAAAAAATATTGAAAATTTTGCCGATTTTTTTGAAAAATTTTTTTTATTATAAAAAAACGTTGAAAAATTATCGTTTTTGTGAAAAAACTTTTGTAGATTATAAAAATTATTAAAAAATTATTGTTTTTATAAAAATTTTTTTTCAAAAAAAAACTCCAAGATTTAATATTTTTTAATTTCAAAATAAAAAAATTTTTTTTTCAAAAAATTACCCAAAATTTTCAAACTATAAAATAATTTCTTGAAATAAAAAAAATATTGCTTTTTTGAAGAAAAATTTTTTTTCATAAAAAATGATTTATACTTTTTGTACATTTATTGCTTTTTTATATTTCTTGCAAATTTATTTTTATAATAAATATTTTAAAAAAATATTGACTTTTGAGAAGAAATTTTTTTTTAATAAAAAAATTTTTATTTCTATTTTAGTCGCTGTAAGAGATGAGGAAAAGAATATTTTTAATTTATTAAATTCTATTTTTAAACAGAATTTCCCAAAAAAGAATTTTGAATTAATTTTAGTTGATGATTTTTCTGAAGATAAAACTTCAGAAATAATTGAAAAATTTATAGGAAAAACAGATAATTTTTTTTTATTAAAATTAAAAAATAAATCAAAAAACGGTAAAAAATATGCTTTAAAAAAAGCAATAAAAAAATCAAAAGGAAATTTAATAATTACTACTGATGCCGATTGTATTATGGGAACAAATTGGCTAATTACAATAGCTTCTTATTATGAAAAATTTCGTCCCAAAATGATAGTCGGACCAGTTTTGTTAAAAGAAAAAAAAACATTATTTCAAAAAATGCAAAACTTAGAATTTTTAAGTTTAATAGCTTCCTCAGCCGGAGCAATTGGAATGAAAAAAGCAATTATGTGCAATGGTGCAAATTTAATTTATGAAAAAAAAATTATAAATGATAATTCTTTTTTTGAAAGATATGTTTCCGGCGATGATATTTTTTTAATGTTAAATTTAAAAAAGAAATATAAAAATCAAATTCATTTTTTAAAATCTAAAGATGCAATTGTTTTTACAAAACCACAAAAAACCTTTTCTGATTTTATAGAACAAAGAAAAAGATGGACATCGAAAAGTAAATTTTATAAAGATTTTGATATAATTTATGTTTCTATTTTAATTTTTTTAAATAATTTTCTTTTGTTTCTTAATTTTATTTTATCTTTTTTTGAAAAAAAATATTTTTTTTTATTTTTAATTTTATTTTTTACAAAATTTATGATGGATTTTATTTTTCTAAGAAGAAGTTCTAAATTTTTCGAAAAAAAATTTGAAAAAAAAATATTTTTTATTTTACAATTTATATATCCTTTTTACATAGTTTTTATTGCACTTTATGGGAATTTTTCTTCTTTTATATGGAAAAAAAGAAAAATAAAATTTCTTTTTTATTTCTGCTTTTATCTTAGTATTTAATTTACCCAAATTAATTTAAGCATTTTTTCTTCAAAATCAACTCTAACTATTTTATTATCTATTACAATAAATATTTTTTTTACAAAAAATTTCATAAAAATACAAAAAAAAATTTGCCAGAAACAAAATTTCTGACAAATTTAAAATCCTATATGAAAAAAAGTGGTATCACCTGGAATTGAACCAGGGACACACGGATTTTCAGTCCGTTGCTCTACCAACTGAGCTATGATACCAACACCAAAATCTCAAAATTTTCATTTGAAATTCGGCACAAATATAAATGCTTTTTTATTAAAAACAAATTTTTTTTCAAAAAAAAACCATTAAATTTTAAAAAAATAAAATTTCATCTTTAAAATATTGAAAATCAACAACTTATTTTTTAAGATATTTCCTATTCCTAATAAAATTTTCAAAACTTCATTTGCTTGTAAACCTCCAACTATAGACGGTAAAAGTCCAATAACATAATTTTCTTTTAAAATTTTTTTTTCTTGTTTTTGATGTAATTTTTTAAAGTTTCTATTTTTATGAAAAACAGAAACTTGTCCCTCGAATTGATAAACGGAACCGTAAACCCAAATTTTATTTAATTCAAAGCAAATTTCGTCTAATAAATGACGAGTTTCAAAATTATCTGTACAATCAACAATTACATCATATTCTTTTATAATTTTTTTTGCATTCTTATAATTTAGAAATTCATCATAAATAATAAATTTTGTAAAAATATTTTGTTCTTTTAACTTTTTTTTTGCTACATTTACTTTCCTGTTTTTCAGGTCTTTATGAGAATATAAAGTTTGACGATTTAAATTACTAATTAAAATTTCATCGCCATCTATCAAGCCAATTTTCCCCACACCAACAGCATTTAAAGATGTAGAAACAGCAGAGCCTAAACCTCCCACACCAACAATTAAAACAGAAGAATTTTTTAATTTTTCTTGTCCTTTTTTTCCAAATTCCTCCATTGGAATTTGCCTTTTGTATCTTTCTATTTCCTCAGAAATTAATTTCATTATTAAATTTTTTTATAAAAAAAACTGTATTTTACAAAAAATTTTAAAAATAAAAAAAAATGAAAATATTACATACATCTGATTGGCATTTAGGTCATAAATTTCACGAGCAATCTCAAAAAGAGGAAGAATTAGAATTCCTAAATTTTTTAATAGAGCATATTAATAAAAATGATATTGATATTTTACTTGTGTCCGGAGATATTTTTGACATGAGTTTTCCTTCTGCTGGTGCCAGAAAAATTTACTATGATTTTTTAAAAAATTTTACGAAAACAAATTGTAAATATCTTGTAATAATTGGAGGAAATCATGATTCGCCGGAAAATATAAATGCTCCTAAGGAATTATTGGATATTTTTTCCATTTATGTAATTGGAAAAACAACTGATAATATTGAAGATGAAATTTTTGAATTTTCAATAAAAGACGAAAAAATAATTATTGCCGCAGTTCCATATCTTAGGGATAGAGATATTAGAAAGGCTATTTCAAGCGAATCTCATGACGAAATAGAAAATAGATATAAAACGGCATTGGTTAAACATTATAATAAAATTTCTGAAAAATGTGAAAATTTAAAGAAAGAAAATACAATATCAATTGCAATGGGACATTTATTCGCCATAGGAGGTTCAACTTCAAATAGCGAACAAACAATTTATGTAGGAAATCTTGGTGATATCGGAGAAAAAGATTTTCCGAAAAATTTCGATTATATTGCTCTTGGACATTTACATAAATGTCAAAAAGTTGCTAAGAAAAATCATATTCGTTATTCTGGATCTCCAAATATTCTTAGTTTTAGCGAAGTAAATCAAGAAAAAAAGATGATAGAAATTCTTACTGAGAATGGAAAAATAAAAGATATTAAAGAAATTAATATTCCAAAATTTAGGAATATTTTGCGAATTAGCGGAACTGTTGATGAATGTAAATTTAAAATTTTAAAAATGAAAAATGAAAAGCACAAATTAACAACTTGGGTGGAAATTATTTTGAGTTCTAAAAATGGAGACCATTATAAAATAAATGAATTTTTGGAAAAGCAAAATATTAAAAATATTAAAATATTAAAAATTTCTTTAAAAAATCAAAAAAAAAATTTTTTCACAGAAGAAAAAATTGAAAATTCAGAAGAAATAAAAGATCTAAAAGAAGAAGAAGTTTTTAAAATGAAATGCAAAGAACAAAAATTTAACATTGATAAAAATCCAGAAATATTAGATATTTTCAATGAAATTTTGTCTACAATAAATAAAAGTTAAAAATTTATTGCAAAATATATTTTTTGTAATAAATTTTAAATATTTATTTAGAAATGAATTATTTGCTGTTTACCACTTGAATAAGATTTCCTATGGTTTCCATTCTGGGAATTTCTTCGTCTGAAATATTGAAATTAAATTTCATCTCCAATGCGTTTACAAGACAAACTATATCGAAAGAATCCATACCTAAATCATTAAAAAAATTCAAATTCTTAGATAATTCTCCTGTTGGTAATCCAATTTCTCTTCTTAAAACCTGATAAATTTTATTTGATAAATTTTTCATTTTTTTATTTTTTATTTTTAAAACGCAAAAATAGTAATTTTGTTTTTTTAAATAAAAATAAATTTTAAAAAATTAAAATTCGAAAAAAATGTCGTTTTTTTAAAAAAAAAATATATTTTTGTAAAAATTTTAAAAACAAAATTATGGAAGAGGATTTTCAATTATTTATAGACGATGCAGAAGAAAATATGCTTAATTCGATTAAGCATTTAAAAAGTGAACTTTTGAAAATTAGAGCTGGTAAAGCAAGTCCAAATATGTTGGACAGTGTTTTTGTGGATTATTACGGAGTAAATACCCCATTAGCAAGAACAGCAAATATTGGAGTGAGCGATGCAAGAACCATAGTCGTACAAGCTTGGGATAAAACTATGCTTATCCCAATAGAAAAAGCTATTTTGAAAGCAAATCTTGGTTTCAATCCGAGAAATAATGGAGATATTATTATTATTAACGTGCCAGTTTTGACAGAAGAACGAAGAATTAATCTTGTAAAATCTGTAAAAAATATTTGCGAAAATACAAAAATTAGAATTAGAAATTCCAGAAGAGAATGTAATGAAGCTTTTAGGGATTTAAAAAAAGAAGGTTATTCAGAAGACCTTGTTAAAAAAGGCGAAAATGAAGTGCAAGAATTAACAAATAAATTTGTTAAAGAAGT
>JAOZVH010000079.1:0-1437 GCA_029938235.1 Bacteroidales bacterium | reverse complement strand
ATTCCTCATTATTCCTTTTTTAGTATAAAAAATTGCTGTATGGGTAACGTTTTATGTGAACTTTTTTAACTTCCTCGAAAATAGATTTTTTTAGCTCTTTAAAATTTACTTTTTCTTTTGCAGAGATAAAAATACAAGATAAATTATTTTTTGCCATCCAGGAATTTTTAAGCTCTTCTATGTTGTAATTTTCTTTGTTTTTTTCTGTTAAATCGTCTTCGTCTTTTTTTACAAAAGTATAAGCGTCTATTTTATTAAAAATCATTAAAATTTTTTTATTATTTGCGTTAATTTCTTTTAAAGTTTTATTAACAGTATTAATTTGGTCTTCGAAATTTGGGTGCGAAATATCAACTACATGGATTAAAATATCTGCTTCTTTTAATTCGTCCAGAGTTGATTTAAAAGAATCAACTAAATTATGAGGCAGTTTTCTTATGAAACCAACAGTATCAGAAATTAAAAAAGCAATATTTTCAATGACCAATTTACGAACAGTAGTATCAAGAGTTGCAAATAATTTATTTTCTGCAAAAATATTAGACTTACATAAAGCATTCATTAAAGTAGATTTACCGACATTTGTATAGCCAACCAAAGAAACTCTTACCATTTTTCCTCTATTTTTTCTTTGTTGTTTTTTTTGCTTTTCTATTTTTTTTAATTTATTTTTCAACAAGCTAATTTTATCTCTGATAATTCTTCTGTCTGTTTCTATTTCTGTTTCTCCGGGACCTCTTAAACCTATTCCTCCTCTTTGTCTTTCTAAATGTGTCCACATTCGTGTTAAACGTGGTAAAAGATATTGATATTGAGCCAGTTCAACTTGTGTTTTGGCAGTTGCTGTTTTAGCTCTTTTTGCAAAAATGTCAAGAATTAAACCAGTTCTATCCATAATTTTACATTTCAAATCTTTTTCTAAGTTTCTCAATTGTGTTGGATTTAATTCGTCGTCAAAAATTACTATATCTATTTCATTTTCTTTGACAAAATGAATTATTTCTAATAATTTTCCACTGCCAACGAAAGTCCTTTTATTTGTAACTTCCAATTTCTGAACGAACTTTTTCACAGGAATTGCTCCGGCAGTTTCTGTTAGAAAAGATAACTCTTCCATGTATTCAGATAATTGTATTTCATTTTGTTCTTTATTAATTATTCCAACAAGAACAACTTTTTCCTTTTCACTTTTTGTTAAAAAACCAGACATTTTTATTTTTATTTATAAATAAAATTTTTTCAAAAAAAGCGAAATTTTTTTGAATTAAAAAAAATTTTTTTTCAAAAAAACGCCCAAAATTTTAATGTTTTTTAATTTCAAATTAAAAAAAATTTTTTTTCATAATTTGACCAAAATTTTAATGTTTTTTAATTTCAAAATAAAAAAAATTTTTTTCAAAAATCGTCCAAAATTTTAATGTTTTTTAATTTCAAATT
>JAOZVH010000078.1 GCA_029938235.1 Bacteroidales bacterium | reverse complement strand
CCTTATGTTAATTTAATAAAAATTTAAAAAAACGTAAAAAAATTGCGTTTTTTTGGAAAAAATTTTTTTAATTACAAAAATGTTAAAAAATTGGCGTTTTTTTGAAAAAAAATTTTTTTTAATTCAAATAAAAAATCGTCAATTTTTTAATGATTTCTTATAAAAAATTGTATCTTTGTAAAAAAAATTAAAATGGATAATTATTTATATAAAGGACTTAGAAAAAGACTTGTAAATCAAATAATAAAACAAGGGATTTCAGATAAAAAAGTTTTAGACGCAATAGAAAAAGTTCCTCGTCATCTTTTTATGGAAAGTAGTTTTAGTGTTTTTGCTTATAAGAATAAAGCTTTTCCCATTGGTTCCGGACAAACAATTTCTCAACCTTATACAGTGGCTTTCCAGACAGAAATATTAGAAGTGGAAGTTGGAGATAAAATTTTAGAAATTGGAACTGGCTCTGGCTATCAAACTGCAATTTTATCAGAAATGGGAGCAAAAGTTTTTACTTTAGAACGTTATAAAAATTTATATTTAAAAGCAAAAAATTTACTGACAAAATTAGGATATAAAGCAAATTTATTTTATAAAGATGGAACACTTGGAATGTCCAATTATGCTCCATTTGATAAAATTTTAGTTACAGCAGGTGCTAAAAATATTCCAAAATACCTTTTAGAACAGTTAAAAATTGGTGGAAAACTTGTTATTCCTGTAGGTGATAATAACTTACAAATAATGACAAGAATTTATAAAATCAGCAAAAATAAAATAGAAAAACAAGAATATGGAAATTTTATTTTCGTCCCATTATTGAAAGGGATAGTTTAATTTTGCGGGAACTTTAAAAAAAAGTTATCATTTACTTTTATTATTTCTAAAAATAAATTAATTCTTTTTCCACCTTCTAAAACTATTTCCCCCATCACTTTAGTGTTTTTGCTTTCATCAAGGAATGTAAAAAAAACTTTTTCTATTTTATTTAAGTCAGAATAAGAAATTTTTTCTCTTCCCTTATTAGAAAGAAAACAATTTTTTTCATTGCAAATTCCAAGTATTTCTGCAATATAAAGTGGGGTTCCTTTTTCTAGGTCTATAGTTTGATCTTTTAAATCGTCTTTATTGCATTTTGCTATAACTTTTTTCCAAGAATGTGTTTCTATATTAATTTTTAATTCATTTAAAAATTTTTTTAAATCCTTAGAAGCTTTTTGAGTTTCTATAAATTGAAATGGTTTTTCTGGTTTTATTTCTTCGGCTTTTATTTGAGAAAAACAGAAAACAAGAAAAACAAACATTTTTAATAAAAAAAATTTAAGCCTAAAATTATATATAAATCTTCCCATATTTTTTATAAATTTAAACATTTTTTTGATAAAGAATTTTATAAAAATATACTTTTTTTTAAATTCAAAAAAAAAAAACTTTTTTTTAATGAAATACATTAAAAATTACGAAAAAACAACAAGTTTTTGTAAAAAAAAATTTTTTATTTTTTTGCAATGGTTACATTTTTTTGACTAATTAATTCTTGACTTTTTAAACGTAAAAATAGCTGAGTTGTTGCAAAAACATCTTTTTGACAATAATTTACTATTTTTTGTAAATTATTTTCTTTCCAATATGCATCAGCAACTTTGCTTCCGTCCATATCATTTTTTGGTGTTGGAATATTAAAAACCTCTGTTAATAAATCCAGAGAGGTGAAATTTTTATAATCTCCAAATTTCCACATTTCCATAGTGTCTAAAATATGTTTCAATTCCCATGGTTTTTTCCCAGAAATATCAATCAAATATGGTAATTTTAAACCATTAATTAAACTTCTTCTGGCAATATATGGAACATCAAATTCTTTTATATTATGTCCACAAAGCATTTTAATATTTTGTGTTTTTTTTAACATTTTATTAAAATCAATAAGTAATTTTTTTTCATCATTGTCGAAAAAAGATTTTTTACGAAAAAAACGCTCACCGTTTTTTTCAAAAATTATTCCAACAGAAATACAAATAATTTTTCCAAATTCTGCGAAAATTCCAGAGCGTTGAAAGATTTTTTTGTCCTCTGCTTTTTCACCTTCTTTTAAAAAATATTTTGATTTTTTTTCCCATAATTCTTGCATTCGTTCAGAAAAATCAAAATAATTTGAAACCTGTGGTACAGTTTCAATGTCAAGAAATAATATATTTTCTAATTTAGAATTTAAAAGCATAAATTATATTTTATAAATTTTTTTATAAAAAATTGATTTTTTAAAATTTTTATAAATTTAAAAAATTATTTTTAATTATAAATTTTAATTTTATGAAAAAAATTTTTTTAATTTTATTTTTATTTTTTTTAATTTCTAATTATGCTTATTCGCAGATAGATAAATCTGACTGGAAAAATGGAATTCCTGAGGGTTGTACTTCTATTACTGTTGCTAAAAAAGCAAGTTTTGATGGTTCTGTAATGACTTCGCACACAGACGACAGTCATAAAACAAGATCTTGGATGGACATTCAAAGCGAAAAAAAGCATAAAAAAAATGACAAGTTTTTTTTATACAAGAGGACTTCTTGTGATTCTTTTGCAATGCCAACTTATAAACATATAAAAATTGGTGAAATTTCCGAAGTAAAAAAAACTTACGGTTATATAAATACTGCATATCCTTGTATGAATACATTTCAATTGGCGATTGGTGAATCAACTTTTGGAGGACGTGAAATTTTGCAATCTGACAGTGGTCTAATTGATTGTCAAAGATTAGAAAAATTAATGCTGGAAAGGTGTAAAACCGCAAGAGAAGCTATTAAACTTGCAGATGAATTGACAAAAAAGTACGGATGGAATGATGCAGGTGAATGTTTAACCATTGCTGATAAGAAAGAAGTTTGGCATTTTGAAATTCTTGGTAATGGAAAAAATAAAGTTGGAGCAGTTTGGGCAGCCCAGCGAGTTCCGGACGAGCATATTTCTGTAAATGCAAATGCAAGTACAATTAAGGAAATTGATTTATCTAATAAAGATTTTTTTCTTGCATCGGAGAATATTTTTGAAGTGGCGAAGAAAAATAAATGGTGGAAAGAAGGAGAAGTTTTCAAATTTTGTGAAGTTTATGCTCCCAAAAGTAGGAATTCTTTTGCTTCAAGACGCAGAGAATGGCAAGTTTTTAATTTAATGGCTCCATCTTTAAAATTAGACCCAAATGATAAAAATTATCCTTTTTCTGTTAAACCAGATAAAAAAGTTAAATTAATTGATATGGTTAATGTTTTCAAAGACTATTTTGAAGGAACGCCTTTTGACATGGTAAAAAATATAAAATCTACAGATAAAGATGGTAAGTCTGTGATTTCACCTTTTGCTAATCCATTTATGCCTTATGGAATGTATGAGTTATTTAAAATTAACGGCGGTTGGAACGAACTTGGAGAAAGAACAATTGCTCGATGGTACACTATGTATGCAACAATCACACAATCAAGAGATTGGCTTGATGATGAAATTGGTGGTTTAGTTTGGTTGGCACAAGATAATGTAGCGACTTCCATTTATATTCCAGTTTATTGTTCTGTGACAGATTTGCCAAAGTCTTACAAAACACCCGGAAGAATTAATGGTTTTACGAGAGAATCGGCATGGTGGGCATTTAATCGTTTGAGTACTTTGACAGCACAACGTTGGGGAGATATGAGAAAAGATGTAGATAAAGTTTTTATTCCTATGCAAAAAGAAATGTTTGACGAACAAAAAAACATAGAAAAAAAAGCAATGAATTTGAAAAATAAAAAAGATAGAATAGAATTTCTTACAAAATACACAAATAAAATAGGTAAAAAAGTCGTTAATAAAGCATGGGAATTGGGAGATTTTATATGGACAAAATATGATGAAAAATTTTAAAAAAAGGTGTTTTTTTTTAAATTGTTTTTTTTAATGTTAAAATCATTAAAATTTTTCGTTTTTTTGAAAAAAAATTTTTTTTTATTATAAAAAATCTAAAAAAATTGCCGAATTTGGAAAAAATATTTTTTATAAATTATAAAAAAAATGTCATTTTTTTGAAAAAATATTTTTTTTAATCATAAAAAAATGGCATTTTTTTTGAAAATATTTTATTTTTTTAATTTTTTATTATTTTCGTTGTAAATATTTTCTTGAAATTAGAAATCTCTATAAGATAAATTCCTTTTTCCAAATTTGATAGATCAATTGTTTCGTAGTTAATAACTTTTGTTTTTTTGATAAGTTCATTTCCTATGAGATCAAATACTTTTATCGTTTTAATATTTTGATTAGTAAAATCAAAGTTTAGTTTTCCATTTGTAGGGTTTGGAAAAATTGAAAATCCATAGTTAATTTTTTCTATGCCAACATTTTGATTTGAAATTTCTACATCTGTTTCTCCAAAAATAAAACTACCATCATTTGCAGTTGCTCGGACAGTTAATACTCCATTTGCTATGGCTGTTAGTAAACCTTCGTCTGAAATTTCTCCAAACTCACTTCCATTTGAAATGCTCCAGCTTACACTATTATCACTTGCGTTTTCCGGAAGTACTTCTGCATACATTTGTAAAGTTCCGCTTTGATTTGTAATTTGATTTCCACCATTAATATTTATTTCTGTCACTGCTATTTCGGAAGCAAATGAAATTTTAAAAAAGTTATCAGAAAAATTTAATGAACCACCGTTAAAATTCGCTCCCAGACCAACATAAACACTATTTCCCAAAACAAATGAAGAACACCATGCTGTTGAATTATCAGGAAATTCTAAAGAATCTACTATCAACCAAGTATTTGTTTCTGGATTATACTGATAAGTATCATTATAAATTGAAGAATAATTTTCTTCACCACCACCAATATAAGCTAAACCGTCATAAATAAAACTATAACAAGCTTGACGTGATGCACCGGGAAAATCTGCTTTTTGTGTCCAAGTATCTGTTGCAGGAACATATTCATAAAAAATTTGACTTCCTGCCATTCCACTTGCACTACCTAAACCAACATAAATTTTATCGTCATAAACAAAACCAGACGGAAATATTGCTTGACCACCAGGATAAGAACTTTTCTCTGTCCAAGTATCTTCCAAAGGGTCATATTCATAAACTGTTGAAACAGCATAACTACCATTAAAACCACCAATTACATAGCCTTTTCCATTTACAGTGCAAGCAAAAGCTCCGTCTATATTTCCACCACCGAAATCTGATTTTTGTGTCCAGGTATCTGTAATAGGGTCATATTCTCTAAAATCATCGGTTAAAACAAAACTTGTACTATTATCTCCGCCACCAACATAAGCTTTTCCATTAATACTAAAAGCAAAAGCCCAACCTCTGTTTACATTACCCGGAATCTCTGCCTTTTCAAGCCAAGTTTCTGTTGTCATATCAAACTCGTATAATTTTTTTGAAAACACACCACCAGCTACATAAGCTTTATTATCAATAACAAATGTAGGTGCTCCATCAGTTGCGCCACCCGGATAATCGTCTATTTGTGTCCACTGCGCAAAAGAACTTAAATAAAATATACAAAAAATTGTAATAAATGTAATTTTCTTCATCATAAAAATAATTTTATATAAAAGACAAGAATTTAATAAAATGGTTGCTTAAATTAAAAATAATTCTCAAAAATTATAATTTATGCAACTTTATTAATATTATTTCTGTCTTTATTAGAAAATAAAACATATACAAATTTACAATGAAAAAATATTACATATATTTATTATTATTTTTAATTTTTTGTATCTTTTCAAAAAAAATTTTTTCCCAAAATAAGATGTTTTTTTCAGAAAATAAAGGACAATGGCATGAAAATATTTTGTTTAAAACAAGCGTCGGAAATACTAATTTATTTTTAGAAAAAAATGCTTTTACTTTTGATATGAATAATATTGAGCATCATCGTTGTGAAAAAAATGGTCATGATTGTAAAGATCGCAAAGATGATTTTTCTAAAAAAAAATTTAAAGGACACAGTTACAAATTAATTTTTGATAAAGCAAATGAAAATATTAAAATAAAAGGCAAAAATCCAGCAAAAAATTATGAAAATTATTTTATAGGAAGCGATAAAACAAAATGGGCAAATTATGTAAAACGCTATCCAACAGTTTATTATGAAAATATTTATGAAAATATAGATTTACAAGTTTACAGCCAAAATATTAATTTCAAATATGATTTTATTTTAAAACCAAATGCAAATATCAAAAATATTGCTTTAATTTATAAAGGTTTAGATGAAATTAAATTAGAAAAAGAAAATTTAATTTTAAAAACTTCTATTGGTGAAATGATAGAATTAAAACCATTTTCTTATCAAATTATTAATAATGATACAATTCCTATTGTATGTAAATTTCATTTGGAAAAAAACAAACTGACTTTTAAAATTGAACAAGAATATGATAAAAATTACACATTAATTATAGACCCTATTTTAGTTTTTTCTACTTTTAGTGGTTCCACCTCAAGTAATTGGGGCTTTACTGCGACTTATGATTACATTGGAAATGTATATTCTGGTGGTGTAGTTTCTGGACAAGGTTATCCTGTCAGTCCTGGGGCTTATGATATAAGCTATGAATTATATTGGGATATTGCTATTATTAAATATAATTCCATAGGAACAGAACGAATTTATGCTACTTATCTTGGAGGTGATGCTAATGATTATCCTCATAGTTTGGTTGTGGATTCTCAAAATGATTTATATATTTATGGAGCAAGCTCTTCCTTAGATTTTCCAATGAAAGAGAATTCCTATGATAGTACATTTGAAGGTTCTTCCAGTTTGAATAATATGGATATTTACATTGCGAAATTAAGTGAAGATGGTAGTTCTTTATTAGCTTCCACTTATTTTGGAGGAAACCAAGATGATGGTTATAATGATCATAGTAGTAATCTCAATAAAAACTATGGAGACCAACATAGAGGAGAAATTATTATAGATAAAGAAGATAATGTTTATATTTCCAGTTGTACAGAATCAAATGATATTATTTTAAATAATGCTTATCAATCTATTTTTAATGGAGAAATGGACGGTTTACTTTTGAAATTTAATTCCGATTTATCTGAGTTACTTTGGGGAACTTATTTAGGAGGAAATAATAATGATGCACTATATTCCATAGATATAGATAGTAATAATGATATTTATGTAGCCGGAGGTACTGAGTCAAATAATATTTTAATGTCAAATAGTGCTTATAATAATATTAATAATGGAGATATTGATGCTTTTATTTACAAATTCTCTCAGGATGGAGAATTTTTAAAATCAACTTTTTTTGGTTCTTCTGCTTATGACCAAGCGTATTTTGTAAAATTAGATAAAGATGACAATGTTTATATTGCTGGACAAACTGAAGCCAGTGATATGACTTTAGTTTATAATGTAGATTACTTTACATCTAATAGTGGACAATTTATAGCTAAATTAAATCCAGATTTAACAACATTAATTTATTCTACTGTTTTTGGTAATGCTTCAGGAACATATAATATTTCTCCTGTAGCTTTTAATGTGGACATTTGTAATAGAACTTATTTATCTGGTTTTGGACAAACAGAAGGAATGGAAATAACATCTGATGCTTTTCAAACAACTACAGATAATTCTGATTTTTATGTGATGGTACTTTCTGATGATGTTTCTACTTTAGAATATGCTACTTATTTTGGAGGAAGTGCTTATGACCATGTAGATGGAGGAACAAGTCGTTTTGATAAAAAAGGTAATATCTATCAATCTATTTGTACAGGTAGTAACAATCTCCCAATAACAGATGGTGCTTGGTCAGAATCAAATAATTCTACTAATAACAATGCTCTTTTTAGATTAAACTTAGAACCTAATATTTCAATTGCTGATTTTATTCCGCAATATGATTTTTCAAATGAAATACATTTTGAAAATATAAGTCTTGGAACAGGTTTTATTTGGGATTTTGGAGATGGGTCTTCAATTTCTTATGAAGAAAATCCAAATCATACATTTACAGAAGCAGGAATTTACAATGTACAATTAATTGCAATTAATGAAGAAAGTTGTAATATTTCAGATACAATTATTAAACAAATAGAAATTATTTTACCTCAAATAGAAATAGACTTAGAACTTATTAAAACTTCTTGTTATGGGGTTTGTGATGGAAAGATAATTTTAGAAATTAGTGGAGGAGTAGCACCTTTTCAAGTTTTTGCGACAGCTTTGGGTAGTGAAATAGAAAATTTTTTTACAGAAAATCAAGATACTATCGTAAATTTAGATACGATTTCTGATGAAAATTTTTTCTTAGCAAATTACAATGAATACAATAATACTTTTTTTATTGAAAATTTATGTGCAAATGAATATCAAATTTATGTTTATGATTCAAATAATGATTTTAAAATGATTACTATTGAAATTACAGAGCCTAATGAATTAAGTTTACAAATATGGGAAGATTATACATTATGTCTTGGTGGTATTAATATTGTAGATTATATTTATGGGGGAACATCACCTTTTGGAATTACTTGGATAGATGAAAATGATGAAATTTTTTTTTCTGATAATTCACAAGTTTTTTTACAAAATGGAACTTACGAAATTTTCATAAACGATGCAAATAATTGCAAAGACACAGCAGAAATTACATTCATTGAATCGCCATCTTTAGCTATTGAATTAGTTAATAAAATTGATAATAATTGTGGAAATGATTGTATTGGTGAAGCAGAAATTATTGCAAGTGGTGGAAATGGGAACTATTTTTATTATTGGAGTAATGAAAATTATGGCAATTATCAAACAGGACTTTGTCCGGGAATATACACGATAACAGTTTTTGAAGAAAATTTTTGTCCAAATAGTTTAGAGATAGAAATTAACGAAAATTTTTCAGTTAGATTTCAAATTACAAATCATCAAAATGTGAGTTGTAATGGTTTAGAAGACGGTAGTTTTGATGTGGAAATATTAAATGGATTAGAGCCTTTTATTTATACATTAAATGATAGTATTATTTATGACTTATCAAATATAAACAATTTAAATGCAGGTATTTACAATTTTACAATTACTGATGCTAATAATTGTTTTTCTTCTAAAACAATTGTAATTACAGAGCCACAAGAATTAAATATTTTAGATGAAAATAAAATATTATGCTTTGGTGAGAATATTAATATTGTAAATTATATTTATGGCGGAAAATCACCTTTTGAAATATCATGGAAAAATGAAAATAATGAAAGTTTTTTTTCTGATAATAATCAGGTTTTTTTAGAAGGTGGAACTTACAAAGTTTCTATAAATGATGCAAATAATTGCAAAGACACTGCAGAAATTATATTAATTGAATTGCCATATTTAGATATTGAATTAATTGATAAAATTGATGATAGTTTTGGGAATCCATGTATTGGTGAAGTTGAAGTTTTAGCAACTGGTGGATTGGGGAACTATATTTATATTTGGAATAATGGATCTTATGGAAATTATCAAACAGAACTTTGTGCAGGAAATTACAATCTATCGGTTATTGATGAAAATAATTGTGAAAATAGTTTAGGTATAGAAATTAATGAAGTTTGTGTACTTAATTTTGAAATAATAAATATTCAAAATATTAGCTGTAATGGTTCGGAAAACGGCAGTTTCGATGTGGAAATTTTAAGTGGTTTAGAGCCTTTTAATTATACATTAAATGATGATATTATTCCAGACTTATTAAATATAAACAATTTAAATGCTGGAATTTACAATTTAAAAATTGAAGATGCTAATCATTGTTCTTCTTCTAAAAAAATTGAAATTACAGAACCTGAAGAATTAAATTTAGAAATAGATGAAAATTATATATTATGTTTTGGTGATAGTATAAGTGTAAATTCAAATATTTATGGCGGAAACAATCCTTTTGAAATATCATGGAAAAATGAAAATAATGAAATTTTTTTTTCGGATAATTCGCAAATTTTTTTAAAAAGTGGGTCTTACGAAATTTTCATAAATGATGCAAATAATTGTAAAGACACAGCGGAAATTACATTAACAGAATCTGAATTTTTGGATATTGAATTAATTGATAAAGTTAATAATAATTGTGATAATAATTGCATAGGAGAAGCAGAAATTATTGCAAATGGAGGAGTTGGTAATTATATTTATTTCTGGAACAATGGATATTATGGAAATTATCAAAGTGGACTTTGTACTGGAAATTATAATATTATTGTCATTGACGAAAATAATTGTACAAATAATTTATCTATTGAAATTAAAGAAGATTCCATGCTTAATTTTCAAATTACAAATTATGAAAATCTTAATTGTAATGGATTAGAAAATGGACGTTTTGATTTAGAAATTATTGGTGGTTTAGAACCTTTTACTTTTTCTTTGAATAATTCTGTAATTCCATTTTCTACCAATATAAATAATTTAGATGCTGGAATTTACAATTTAAAAATTACTGATGCTAATAATTGTTTTTCTTCCGAAACAATCACCATTACAGAGCCAGAAATGTTAAATATTGAAATGGAATTTTTACAAGAAATTTCTTGTTTTAATGAAATGGCATCTATAAAAGCAAATGTTACCGGCGGAACTCCACCTTACGAATATTTTTGGAATAATTTAGAAAATACTACAAATATTGTAAATGCTCTTTCTGCAGGAACTTATTCCTTAAATATTACAGACGCAAATAATTGTGAAATTTTTAAAGAATTTGAAATTTTACAGCCGGAGATTTTAAGTGCTGACATTGAAAATGTCCAGCATAATATTTGTTTTGGAGATTCTTTGGGATTTATAAATTTAGAAATTTTTGGCGGAACGCCAGAATATAGTTTTTTATGGAGCAATGGAGACACAACAATTTTTATTGATTCTTTGAATGCTGGAATTTACAGTGTAGAAGTTTATGATGAAAATAATTGTAACACATTTTTTGAAATTGAAATTAATGAACCGAATAGATTAATTTTTAATAACATAACAACAAATAATATTTCTTGTTATGGAGAAAATGACGGGTTTATTTCCGTAAATTTGAATGGCGGTATTTTACCGTATAATTATTTTTTGAATGAAATAGATTTTCAAGATGAAAATTTTTTTGAAAACTTATATACGGGAACTTATAATTTAGAAGTTTTTGACGCAAACAATTGTAAAATTTCTCAGGAAGTTTTTTTAGATGAGCCAGACGTTTTAAATATTGAAAACATTGAAAATGTTGAATTAAATTGTTTTGGAGATTCCATCTCTGTAAATTTCAATGTAAACGGTGGAACACCAGAATATAATTATTTTCTTGACACTTTAAGCAATCAAATTGAAACAAATTTAATAAATGATTTATTTGCTGGAAATTATGAAATTATTGTAATTGATGAAAATCAATGTCAAATTTCAACGAAATTTGAAATTACACATGCAGATTCTTTTTCCCTTGAAAATAGTGTATTTCATAATCCTTGTTTTGGCGATAATTTAGCTTCTATAAATTTGGAAGTTTTCGGTGGAAATCCAGAATATAATTTTTTATGGAATAATGGAGATACAACAAATTTTATAAATGGTTTAGCCACAGGAACTTATAATTGTTTGATTAAGGATATGAAAAATTGCGAAATAAATTATTCTATGGAAATTTTACAAGCGTCAGAAATTATTTTAAATTTCAATAAAAGAGATATGCTTTGTTTTGGAATTAATGATGCTTTTATAAATATAGAAGTTTCCGGAGGAACAGGAGATTTTGATTATAATTGGGGAAATAATATTTCTTACAATAATTTAGCGAACAATTTATCTGATGGAATTTATAATGTTACTGTTACTGACGAAAACCATTGTCAAAAAAGTTTAGAAATTGAAATTTTACCTCCTCCGGAAATTATGAACACTAATTTTAATCAACCGAACGAGATTCTTTGTAATGGAGATTCAACAAGAGTAGATTTAACAACTACCGGAGGTATTCCTCCATACGAATATTTTTGGACAAAGCTCTCAAATACAAATAGTTTCGTAGAAAATTTGTATGCAGGAATTCATGAAGTAATTATTACAGATAAAAATAATTGTAAAGAATTTATAAATTTTACAATTTTTTCGCCTGAAATATTGATTTTAGATGGCGAAATAAAAGAGGCAACTTGTAAATCCGCTTGTAATGGAGAATTAAATTTACAAGTTTCTGGCGGTACAAAACCGTATTCTTATTTTTTAAATGAAATTCCTACAAATATTCTTATAGAAGATCTTTGTCTTGGTGAATATGAAATTTCTGTCAGAGACGCAAATAATTGTGAAATTCAAGATAGTTTTAAGATTAATTTTTCAGAAGATACTTTAAAATTAAATATTTTTTCTGACATAGATACCATTTATAAAGGTCAGAGTTTGCAATTGCATAGCGAAATAAATGGTTCATTTAAAAATATTTTATGGAATAATATAGAGACTTTAAATTCTTATGAAATTCCAAATCCCATTGCAAAACCTGTAAAAAATACAATATATACAGCAACTTTAATCGATTTAGATGGATGTGGTTATATGGATAAATTGGAAATTTTTGTGAAAAATTTAAAATGCGACGAGCCATTTATTTTTGTTCCAAATGCTTTTTCGCCAAATGGCGACGGCAAAAATGATATTCTTTATGTGCAAAGTGATATTGTGGAAGAAATTTATTTTGCAATTTATAATAGGTGGGGAAATTTACTTTTCGAAACTAATGACATTAAAAAAGGTTGGGATGGGAAATTTAATGAAGAAAAAGTAGAAGCATCAGTTTTGGTATATTACATAAAAGCAAAATGCTTAAACAAAGAAACTTTTATAAAAAAAGGAAATATTACTATTATTCGTTAATATGAATTATTATAAAAATAAAAATCTGGTCATTTTTGGAAAAAATTTTTTTTTAATAAATTCGTAAAATTTCGGCGTTTTTTGGAAAAAATTTTTTTCAATTTAAAAATTC
>JAOZVH010000279.1 GCA_029938235.1 Bacteroidales bacterium | reverse complement strand
ATTAAAAAAATACTTCTTTAATTTCTTCTAAATTTACATACCACAAATAAGATTTTACATTTTTAAAGCCCATTTTTTTTAATAAAAACATATAATTTCTAATTTGAAATTCATAATATTTTTCTTTTTTCATTCCAAATTTATAATCTATAATTATTGCATTTTGATTTTTTATTAGAACTCTGTCTGGAATTTTAATTTTTTTTCCTTTTTCTAAAATTGGATTTTCATTTTTCACTTCCCATTCCTTAGAAAACCAATTTTCTAATTTTGCTTTTTTTATTACATTTAAAATATTTTTTTCCAAAATTTTGCTTTCTTTTTCGGAAACTTTGCCTTCGAAAACTTTTTTTTTAACAGCAAATGGAATATCTTTTAAAGTTTTTATGTCTTCAAAAATCTGGTGCATTAAATTTCCTTCTTCTAAATTTTTATTTTTTTTATCACCAAATTCTTTAAAAAAGTTTTTTGACTTTTTTTTCAAGCGTAAACTTTTTTGCGAAAAAGAAGTAAAATAATTTTCTAAATAAAATTTTTCATCTTTTTCTTCTGAGACTTTTTTATTAAAATCAGATAAGTTTCCAATTTTTAATTTTTTTTCTTCTTCAAAGTAAAACTCTTTTAAATTAATAAATTCATTATTTATTAGATTATTTCCATTTATAACATTTTTTAAAACTGTTGGAATATCAGAAATTTTTAAATTTTTTGATTTCCTATTTTTTATTGGCAAAAAAGCAAACAAAGAATTTCTCGCCCTCGTAAAAGCAACATAAAGTAAATTCAAATTATCTACATAAGTTTGTAATTGTTCATTAAAATACTCTTTTTTGAAAATACTTTTTTTCAAATTTGAAGAATATTTCACCGGAATAAGCGGTAAACCAGAAAATTCTCCTTCTGGCTCACACCATAAAATATTTGTTAAAAGTGGATTATGGTCAATTTTCCAGTCGCAATAAGGTAAAATTACAGCTTTAAATTCCAAGCCCTTAGATTTATGAATGGTCATAATTTTTATTGCATCATTATTTTCAGAAATATCTATGGTTTTTTCACTTCCAGTTTCATTCCACCAGAAAAGAAATAAATTAATATCAACACCTTCTTTCTGAGAAAAATTCAAAATAATATCTTGAAAAGCTTGTAAATAAACCAATTCTTTTTTTATTTCGCTAAGAGAAAATATCTTAATTAAATGCTCTATAATATCAAAAATTGGTAAAATTTTAAGATCTTTCAAATCAAAAAATTTATCAAAATCTTCTTTTTTATAAGAAAAAATTTCATCTAAATTCTTGGAATTATTTTTTATATAAATTTCATAAATATAATTTATGTAAACTTTATTTAATTGATCTTTACTGTCATTAAGATAATTTAAAATTCCAATTAAAAAATTTACAACAGAGGAATTTTTTATGAAAAGACTATCATTTGAAATAACATTAAAATTACTTTCCAGTAGATAATTAGCAACTTTTTTTCCGTCTTTCGCATATCTAACAAGCACGCAAATATCTTTTTTTTGATAATTATTTTCTAATAAATTATTTATCGAATTTATTAAATTTTCTTTTACTTTATCCTCAATTTCCTCTTTCTTTTTGTCATATTCCAGAAATGAAAGTTCTACAAAACCGCCATTATTTTCCTTTGGCATTTTTTGAAATATTGTAGAATATGCACTTTTTATTTGTCCTTTTAAATCATTAAAATCTTTATCTAAATCTACAGAAAAATATTTTTCTAAAATTTCACTTGCATAAAAAAATAAAGAATTATTAAAATCAACTAAATTTTTTTTACTTCTCCAATTGTATTTTAAAGATTTAAATTCAATATTTTCACTAAAATGCGAAAAATCTTTTTCAATATTATTTGCAAGTAAAGTCCAGTCGCTATTTCTCCATCTGTAAATTGATTGTTTAATATCTCCAACAATTAAATTTTCATTTTTAACAGCCATAGAATTATTTATCAATGGGAAAAAATTTTTATATTGTAATTTTGAAGTATCTTGAAATTCGTCTATCATAAAATGATCATAAGAATTTCCAATTTTTTCATAAATAAAAGGTGTTTCTTCGTCGTCAATAATTTCGTTCAAAAGTCGAGAAGAATAAGCAATTGGAAAAATATTTTTTTCGTCATTATATTCTTGAACAGATTTTCTAATGTCAGTTAAAATTCCAAGTGTATAAAAAAATTTCAAAATTATATCAGAGGAATTATATTTTTCAAAATCTTCTTCATAAAGTGAAATGCTTTTTATAAGTAATTCATTTACACCATCTTGATATGCTTTTTCAATGGAATTTTTTTTTTTAGAATTTTTTATATGCCATAGAGAGATATCATTTTGTGCATCTATAGCTCTTTTGTTTACATCAAAATTTTTATCGGAGATCTTTTTAAAAAGATTTGCAAAACTACTTTTTCCAAATTTAAAATCTGTCAATTTCAAATTATTATTTTCTATAATTTTCAATGCTTTTTCTCCAATTTCTTTTTGTTTTCTTTCAAAATTATCTTTAAATTTTTTTACTTTTTTTTGGTAATTTCTCAGTAAATTTTTATCCTTTAGAATTTTCAATTTTTCCTCGTCCAGCGATAAAAAATTTTCTTTAAAAATTTCTTTTGCAAGTTCATTAATATCATCTTTTAAATTCCAAGTTTTACCGTTTCTAATTTTATCCTTAGCAAAATTTGTAATCCATATTTCTAAATCTTTATTTTCGGAAATATTTTTCAATAAATTTTCTGTTGCTCTTTTAAGAATTTCATTTGAATTTAATTCTATTTCAAAACTGGAAGACAATTTTAAATCTTTTGCAAAAGAACGTATTATTTTTTGAAAAAATTTATCAATTGTACTAATTGAAAAATACGAATAATTATGTAAAATTTGAGTAAGAATATTTTTAGAAAAAAGTTTTATTTCTTCCGGCGAATATCCAAATTCATTTTTTATAATATCAAAATGTCCATTTTTTTCTCCTTTTGATAAATTAAAAATTTCTTTTAAAATACGAGTTTTCATTTCTTCAGCAGCTTTATTTGTAAAAGTCGTTGCAAGTATTTTTTTATAAACTTTCCTTTTGGGATTTTTAAAAATAAGTTTTAAATAATCTTCTGTTAATCGGTAAGTTTTTCCAGAACCAGCTGAAGCTTTATAAATTCTTAGTGCATACATTTTTTTAATTTTTCAAAAAACGTAATTTTTTTTATTTTTTTAATAAAAAAAAACATAAAATTTTTGTTTGGTATAAACGTAATGTTTTTTTTTCAATATACAATATTTTTTTTAAAATTCGTCCCAAAATTTAATATTTTTTAATTTTAAAATAAAAAAATTTTTTTCAAAAATCGTCCAAAAATTTAATGTTTTTAAAATTTAAAATTTAAAAAAAATATTTTCAAAAATCGTCCAAAAATTTAATGTTTTTAAAATTTAAAATTAAAAAAATATTTTTCAAAAATCGTCCAAAATTTTAACATTTTTAAATTTCGAAATTAAAAAAATTTTTTTCAAAAAACGCCAAAAATTTTAATAATTTATTTTAAAAAATTTTTTCCAAAAAACGCCAAAATTTTAATAATTTATTTAAAAAAATTTTTTCCAAAAAACGCCAAAATTTTAATAATTTATTAAAAAAAATTTTTTTCCAAAAAACGCCAAAATTTTAATGTTTTTAAATTATTAAAAAAAAAATTTTTTCCAAAAAACGCCAAAATTTTAATAATTTATTTTGTTAATATACGGCTCTTTTCCA
>JAOZVH010000278.1 GCA_029938235.1 Bacteroidales bacterium | reverse complement strand
ATTTTTTTTCAAAAAACGGCAATTTTTTATGATTTTGAAATTATTAAAAAAAAAATTTTTTTTCAAAAAACGGCAATTTTTTTATGATTTTGAAATTTAAAATTTTTTTCAAAAAACGGCAATTTTTTTATGATTTTGAAATTATTAATAAAAAAAATTTTTTCAAAAATTGTCCAAAATTTTAATATTTTTAATATAAACAACATTGGAGGTTTTTTTTAAACCTCCAATGTTTGGTCGAAACATTGGAGGTTAAAAAAAAACCTCCAATGTTTAAAAAATTTTTTTTAAAAAAATCGTCCAAAATTTTAATATTTTTTATTTTGAAATTTCTTGATAATTGTGCGGTGAAAACACCGCATCACAGGCTTATTTATTTACCAAACTTAAAAAATATAGATGCTCTTATTGCCGAATGCTCTATATTTGAAAATCCAATATCATAATAAATTCCAAATCCAATATCACAATAAGTCACAAAAGTTGTTATTTGACTACCTAACGTGATTCCATAATCTAATTCATCTTCTTCCCTAATCTCGTATGATATATTTGTTCTGCCATTTGTAGTGACCCTATTTTTTTGTCCTGTAAATATTCCAATATATGGACCAACTGAAATAGACAAAAAGTCATCTACTAATGAAAGATAGATAGGAAGTTTCAAATCTATATAGTCTAATTTAAATTCCACCTCTTTTGTATTACCACGATCATCACTTATTGTATGGTAACCTTTCCTCATATACATAAGTTCTGGTTGAATAGATATTTTTTTTGTTTAAAACAGCATTATAAATTATTCCTAAGTGTAAAGCCATAATACCGTCGTCAAAAAACTTTCTTTTTTCTCCGTATGTTGCTATCCCATATCCTCCTATTATTCCAAATTTATTTTTCGGAAGTTGAATAGTATCTTTTGTTTTATCATTTGCACTACTACCCATTTGATTAGAAGAAACAACTTTTTCTTTTGTCATTTTTTCAACTTCATCTATTTTATAAAAAAATACACTTCCATCTCTTGTTTCGATTTTAATTGAAACATTTGGTACTTGTTCTATTATTATACCTTTTATAATGGAACCATTTTTTAAATAAACTACATCTATTCTTTCTTGTGCAAAAATATTATTAGCAAGAAAGAACGAAAAAATCATTAAACTTAAAAATATAATTAATACTTTCATAACGAATGAAATTTGCTTTCAACCCCAAAAAGCTATAAAATTAAACATAAAAAAAAGCGTGGGATTGTTACTTATTTGCTTTCGAGGCTCTAGTAAAACCATGCACACAAACAAGAACAACCCACGCCTAAGACGTGAGTTTCAACTCTCATTTCTTGTATGCTTCTTAAAAATTTACTAGATTTTCGAAAGCAAGAAAATAAGTTAAACTCTTTTTTTTAATTCTAAAACAGAATTTTTTTTTACAAAGTTAAAATATATTTTTAATATCCAAATTTTAAAATCTATCACAAAAAAATTCTATAACCAATTTTTTATGATTTTTTTTAATAAAAAAAATTTTTTTCAAAAATCGTCCAAAATTTTAATGTTTTTTAACTTTATGTTAATTCATCTATTTTCCAAAAGTTTTAAACTTTTGGAAAGTTATTTTGCTTTACTAAAAAGTATAAGTCATACCAACACCCAAATTATAAGTATTCTGAACAGGGTTATAAATTGGTTTAAAATTAAAACTAAGATGCATTGGTGCTTTTTTTCCTGTAATTTTCTGATATAAATTTCTATTATACTTTTTTACTTCTTGTGCAGCATCTACCATTTCCCATATACTAAGTACAGAAATTAATCCTATTCCTAAATATATCAAATTTTTACCTTTATTTGTGATTTCTTCATCTTCGTCATAGCTAACTTCAATTTTATTAAGACCAATTAATACCATTGCAGATCCTGTTAATCTTCCTCCTGTAAAAAGTAGCCCTCTACCCCAATTATCTGCATACAGATGCCCTGTACTTGTTAGCATAAAACTTAATGCAACTGCTGTCAATGGTGATTTTTTAGCATTTTCATACATCATTAACTTTTCACTTTCACTTTCATTATTAGAAGAAGCAACTTTTTCTTTTGTCATTTTTTCAACTTCATCTATTTTATAGAAAAATACACTTCCATCTTTTGTTTCAATTTTAATAGAAACATTTGGTATTTGTTCTATTATTGTACCTTTTATAATGGATCCATTTTTTAAATACACTACATCTATTCTTTCTTGTGCAAAAATATTATTAACAAAAGAGAACGAAAAAATCATTAAACTTAAAAATATTATTAATACTTTCATAACGAATGAAATTTGCTTTCAATCCCAAAAAGCTTTAAATTTAAACATAAAAAAAGCGTGGGATTGTTACTTATTTGCTTTCGAGGCTCTAGTAAAACCATGCACACAAACAAGAACAACCCACGCCTAAGACGTGAGTTTCAACTCTCATTTCTTGTATGCTTCTTAAAAATTTACTAGATTTTCGAAAGCAAGAAAATAAGTTAAACCCTTTTTTTAAATTCTAAAACAGAATCTTTTTTCTACAAAAGTAAAATATTTTTTTTTAATATCCAAATTTTTTTTAAATAATTTTTTTTAAATCATTTTTAAATTTAAATGTTAAAATTTTGAACAATTTTTGAAAAAAACGCCGAAAATTTTACGAAATTTTTAAATTAAAAAAAAAATTTTTTTTCAAAAAAACGCCAAAATTTTAACACTTTTTAAATTTGAAATTAAAAAAAAATTTTTTTCAAAAAAAACGACCAAATTTTACGAATTTTTTAAATTATAAAAAAAAATTTTTTTTTCAAAAAAACGGCAATTTTTTAATGATTTTTATAATTAAAATTTTTTTTTCGAAGAATGATATTTTTTTAAATACAAAATATATTTTACATTTGTTTTTTTATTAAACTTAAAAAAATATGGTTTTTCAGGAAGTTATCAAACAAATTTCTGGATTAACAAATCATGAAAAATACAAATTGGATTTTATTTTTTGTATCCAAATTAGAAAAAGAAGAAAAAAAATTATTTGATGAAATTTTTAATTTATCAAAATTTAATAATGATATTAAAAAATTAAAAATTAAAAATAATCATAATAAAAAGCTGAAAAAAGAAAAACCTATTTTTGGCTCTATGAAAGGTATGGCTGAATATATGGCTGATGATTTTGATGAGCCATTAGATGACCTAAAAAATTATATGTAAAATTATGAAAAAATATTTAATTGATAGGCATATTATTATTTGGTTTTATGAAGGAAATGAAAAACTACCAAAAAAAATAAGAAGTTTTTTGGAAAATGAAAATGAAAAAATTGTATTTTCTATGGTTTCATTTATTGAAATTTCAATAAAAATAAATATTGGTAAATTAAAATTAAAAGAAAATACATCTAAATTAATAGATAAATGCAAAAAACATTGGAATATTAAAAACAGTTTTACAAAAAAAAAATTACAAATTTACGAAAATTTACCTCTTCATCATAGAGATACATTTGACCGTATTTTGATAGCTCATGCAAAAGCAAAAAATATGACAATAATAACAATGGATAGAAATTTTAAAAAATATGATATTGATATTTTTTCATTTTAATTTTTCCAAAAAAACGCCAAAAATTTTAACATTTAAATTTTAAATAGAAAAATTTTTTTGAAAAATGACCAAAATTTTAATGTTTTTATTTTGAAATTAAAAAAAATTTTGGTTATCGAACCTTTTTGTGATGGGAGTTTTTTTTACAAAAAA
>JAOZVH010000077.1 GCA_029938235.1 Bacteroidales bacterium | reverse complement strand
TTTTGGCTCTTCGAACCTTTTTGTGGAGGAGAATTTTTTTCACAATAAAATTGTGAAAAATTTGTGTTTTTTTCAAAATATTTTTTAAAAATTTTTATTTCAAATTTTTATTAAAACGTTAATAATCAATAATTTATAGTGTATGCAACGAAATCATCGTGGACGATGAAGCATTTTATTTTTATTTTTGATAAAAAAAATATTACATTTCACAAAAAGGTTCGAAGAACCAAAATTTTTTTTTAAAATTCATAAAAAATTGGCATTTTTTTGAAAAAAAATTTTTTTTTAAAATTCATAAAAAATTGACGTTTTTATCAAAATAAAATTTTTTTTATTCAAAATAAAATCATTAAAAAATTGACGTTTTTATCAAAAATAAAATTTTTTTTATTCAAAATAAAATCATTAAAAAATTACAATTTTTTTGAAAAAAAAATTTTGCTATAGAACCTTTTTGTGTTTTGATTTTTAATGAAGAATGAGAAATGATATTTTTCTTAATTTTACATTCCTCATTTCTCATTAAAAATTATTCATTAAATTAATTTGTATATGTGTGTACGCTATTTATTGAAGTTGGCAAATAATTAATTCCAAACCAACAAATAATTAAAAAGACAAATGCTAATGCAAGCATCCAAACTGGCGTTTTTAAACTTTTCGGTTTATGATAACGATAATGCATATAGGAAAGATACCCCATCCAAGTAATAAATGACCAAGTTTCTTTTGGGTCCCAAGTCCAATAATGTCCCCACGCTTTTTTTGCCCATAAAGCACCGAATAAAAGTCCCATTGTTAAAAAAGCAAATCCTATATAAACAAGATTGTCTGCAAGATGCATAGTTTCTCTGTTTATTTTTGTAAAATAAATTTCATACAAAGCTTTTAAAGAAACCAGAGCAGAAGCAGCAAGTAAAGCATAAGAAAAAATGTAAACAATAACATGAGGCACAAACCAAACGCTTTGTAAAGCAGGCATTAAAGTTTTATCGTGTGTTTCTGGATTTAAAATATTTATTAAAACAAAAACTATAGATAAAAATAAACTAAAAGTTAAAAACCATTTGTATTTCCATTTTAAATATGTAATTTGTCCGACAACCGGAAGAAAAAAAGCATACCATAAACGAGTTTCTCCCAATGTTCTCATTGGTGGTCTTTCTAAATTTTTCCATAAAATAAAAATAAAAAAAGACATCGTTAAAGTTCCCAATACAGAAAAGGTATTTATTAAAATTTTATTTTTTTTTGTATTACTATTGATATTTAAAAATACCATAGAAACTAACCATAAAAAAATAGAAGTGTAAGCAAAATATGAAAAATTTATCCAATTCATTTTTATAATTTAAATTTTTTTACAAAAATAATTTTTTTTAATATTTTTACAAAAATAAAAAAAATAAAAAAAATGGATATTTCCGTTGTTGTGCCTCTTTACAATGAAGAAGAGTCTTTGTTAGAATTGTCTTTATGGATAGAAAAAGTTATGAAAAAAAATAATTTTTCTTTTGAAATTATTTTTATAGACGATGGAAGTTCTGACAGCTCTTGGGAAAAAATAGAAAATTTTTCAAATGAAAAAGATTTTATAAAAGGAATAAAATTTAGAAGAAATTATGGAAAATCAGCTGCTTTACATTGTGGTTTTCAGGAAGTTAAAGGTGATGTTGTAATAACTATGGATGCCGATTTGCAAGACAGTCCAGAGGAAATTCCGGAACTTTTTAAAATGATAAAAAAAGAAAACTTTGATATGGTTTCTGGATGGAAAAAAAAGCGTTATGACCCTATTATGAAAACAATACCAAGTAAATTCTACAACTGGACAGCAAAAAAAGTAACAAAAATTTACCTAAACGATTTTAATTGTGGTCTAAAATCTTATAAAAAAATAGTTGTAAAAAACATAGAAATTTATGGAGAGATGCACAGATATATACCAGTTCTTGCAAAACAAGCGGGTTTTTCTAATATAGGTGAAAAAATCGTTAAACATCAAGAAAGAAAATATGGAGTTACAAAATTCGGTTTAGAACGTTTTGTAAATGGTTTTTTAGATTTACTTTCCATTTCTTTTATAACGAAATTCGGAAAAAAACCTATGCACTTTTTTGGAACTATGGGTGCTTTAATGTTTTTTATAGGTTTTATTGTATCATTTTTCTTAGGGATTTACAAATTATATTACGTTTTTATGGGCGTAAAAACAATTTTATTAACTGATACTCCTTATTTTTATCTGGCATTAACAACTATGATAATCGGAACACAATTATTTCTTACAGGTTTCATTGCAGAACTTGTTTCCAGAAGTTCCAAAGAAAGAAATTTTTATCAAATTGAAAAAAAACATAATTTATAATTAAAATATAAAGTTTTGATTCAGTTTTTTAGAGAAAATATTTTTTTTTTCCAAACTTTAATTTTGTGGGTTTTTATTGGGATTTTTTTAAAAGAATTAGTTTATATTATTATACCTCTTTTTTTAATTTATTTTAATAAAGAAGAAAAATATATAGAAATACTTATTGGTTTACTTTTTATTTTAACTTTATCAGACAGTCGTCAAGGAGAATTGGCTTTTGCTGCCGTAGTAAAAACCTTTTATATTTTATTATTTTTTTACTTTTTTTTATCTGATAAATCTTTTTTCTCTAATACACCTGATTTTTATAAAAATTTCATTCCGTTTTTTATTGTTGCTTTTTACTGTTTATTTTACAGTGAAACTTTGCTATTAGCTTTTCAAAAAACAGTTTCTTATTTACTATTAGTTATTCTTGTGCCAACTTATTTAAGCATTTCTTTTTATCAAAATAAAGAAAAAACTTTGCAAATGATAATTTATTTCGGTGCTTTGATTTTATTTTCCGGAATATTGTTAAGATTTATTTTGCCAGATTTCGTATATTTACAAGGGCGTTTTTCCGGAATATTAGGAAATCCAAATGGAATGGGAATTTTTTGTCTTTTGTACGGAATAACTTTTTTTATTATTACAAAATATCATTCCTATCTTTTTTCAAAAAAAGCAAGAAATTTTATAAAAATACTTATTTTTATTTCATTAATTTTATCTTCATCCAGAGGAGGTATTATTTCTTTATCTTTATTTTTATTTTTTTCTTATTTTTCTAGAATGTCTAATTTTTTAAGTGTAATTATTTTTATTTTTATTCTGATTTCCTACCAAATAATAGTTAGTAATGCTACAGAAATAGTTATTTATTTTGCTTTGGAAGATTATTTTCGTTTAGAAACTCTTGAAGCCGGAGCAGGAAGATTAGTTGCTTTTCAATTTGCTTGGGAAAATATACAAGAGAATTTTTATTTTGGGAAAGGCTTTTCTTTTTCGGAATTTCTTTTTTTTGAAAACAGAGAAGCATTGAGCATACTTGGACATCAAGGTTTAACACACAATGCATATTTGTCAATTTGGCTTGACACAGGTTTAATTGGTTTATTATTTTTTTTAATTGCATGGGGCAAAATAATTGCTTCTGCAATGAAAAATACTTATATTGCCTTACCTATAGTTTTTGGGGTTTTATTTTCTACAAATATAGAAACCTGGTTATCAGCCTCTTTAAATCCTTTTACTATACAATTATTAATAATTTTTACTTTATTAAACGAAAAATATTTTTTTAAAAATGAAAAATAAAAAGATTAAAATATTATTTTTATATACAGAATTAGCTCAATATTTTCTGAGCTGCGTAAACCATTTAACGAATGAGCATAAAAATATAGAAGTTCATATTATTAGATGGAAAATTAATTCTGAAGCACCTTTTAATTTAAAAATAGGAAAAAATATTTTTTTGTATAAAAGAGAAAATTTTGATGATAAAAAAATGTTGGAATTTTCAAAAAATTTAGGAATTTCTATTTTAATTTGCAGTGGTTGGATAGATAAAACTTATTTGAAAATAGCAAAATATTTTTTTAAAAAAATACCAACGGTTTTAATGTTTGACAATAAATGGAAAGGAAATTTAAAACAATATTTAGCAAGTTTTCTAAGTAGATTTTTTTTATTAAAAAGATTTTCTAATGTTTGGGTTGTTGGCGAATCTCAAAAAATTTATGCAAAAAAATTAGGTTTTTCTGATGAAAATATTGGCATAGGTTTTTATTCTGCTGATGTAGATTTTTTTCATAAAATGTTTAAAAAAAATGAACTTTTAAAGAAAAAAAATTTTCCAAAAAGATTTATTTTTGTTGGTAGATATATAGAAAGTAAAGGGATTTTTGATCTATGGAAAGCATTTATAGAATTGCAAAAAGAATATCCAAATGATTGGGAACTTTGGTGTCTTGGTGAAGGCGAATTTTTTGATAAAAAAATTGAAAATGAAAAAATTAAACATTTTGGTTTTGTTCAGAAGAAAGATATTCATAAATTTATAGAAAAAACGGGAGTTTTTATTTTACCAAGTCATTTTGAACCCTGGGGAGTTGTTGTTCATGAATTTGTTTCTGCAGGTTTTCCTTTGCTTTGCAGTGAAGAAGTTGGAGCATCTTCATGTTTTTTAGAAGATAAAAAAAATGGTTTTTATTTTCCTGCAAAAAATATTGAAGAAATGAAAAAAAGTATGAAAAAAATAATAAATTTATCTGAAAAAGAAATTTTTAAAATGTCAGAAAAAAGTATTTTTTTATCAAAAAAAATTAATCATAAAAAATGGTCTGCTCAATTATTGAAATTTTTGAAAATTTAAAAAATATTAAAATTTTAGACGTTTTTTGAAAAAAAAATTTTCTTTATTTTAAAATTAAAAATCATTAAATTTTGGACGTTTTTTGAAAAAAAAATTTTCTTTATTTTAAAATTAAAAATCATTAAATTTTGGACGTTTTTTGAAAAAAAAATTTTCTTTATTTTAAAATTAAAAATCATTAAATTTTGGACGTTTTTTGAAAAAAAAATTTTTTTTTATTTTAAAATTAAAAATCATTAAATTTTGGACGTTTTTTGAAAAAAATTTTTTTATAACAGATTGAAAATTTTTTTATACATTACAATTTATTGACAATATTCTTTAAAAGTTTCGCAATCCATTAATTGAGGTGATAGTAAATTTTCGCTTTGGTTCAAATATTTTTTTTCACTTAATTCTTGTTTTGTGCAATTGATTAAATTTTCTTTTAAATTTGAATTATTTGCTAAATAATTTAAGCCAATTGTAAATACTTCTAATGGATTATTTTTTAAATTAATGTCAATTAAAACGATAAAATTTTTTTCTACTTGATTGTATAAATGTATTTTTTTTCTTTCTAAATCTAAATTTTTATTCTTTGCTATTAAAGAAAGTATTTGTAAACTATCTATAATTTTATCCGTAAATTTAAAATTTTCTATCTTTTTTTGAAAAAAAAATTTTTCTTTATTTGAATTATATTTGATTAAATTTTTAAAAGATTTCATTTCAATAAAATCAATTTTTTCATCTTTTGAATTAATTAATAAAGCATCACAAGAAGCAAAATTTACCTTAAATTCTTTTTCTATTTTTTCTTTGGTTTTATCAAAATCAATTACTTCATTTGTGTTTTGTTTGCAACAAGATTTATCTAAATCTTTAATTAATTTTAATTTAAAATATTCATTTTCAATACCAAACCTTAAAATTTTCGTTAAAACGCTTACTGTTTCCATACCAATTCATTTAAAGGTTTAGCTAATTTTGAAAAAATAATATTCAGATTATTTGTAACATCTATAATTTCGCTTCTTGTTTCTTTATTTTCTGCAAAATAAAAATTACTACATTTTGAAATTTTGCTTTTATCTGAAAAAAACTTTAATGCCTGTATCATATAAGGACTGTGAGAACTTAAAATAATTGGAACACCATTTTCTACCAATTTAATAATTATTTTTGCATATTTTACTTGCCATTCAGGGTGTAAATGATTTTCAGGCTCATCAATAATTAATAAATTTCTTTCATTTAAAATTTCCGCATAAATTAATAATTGAATAATTCCAAAAGATTTTATGCCGGAAGCAGTATTTATAATTTTAATTTTATTTTCGTTTCTAAGGAAAACAAAGTCATTGTTTTTATAATCAAAAATAAATTTTCCATTAATAATTTTAGAAATCTCATCTAATAGTTTATTTTCCTCATCAAAATCTATAAAGTTACTTGCCTTTTCTAATTTATTAATTAAATCTTTAATGTGTAAAGAAACTCTTTCGCTATTTTCAAATTCCTGTTTATCAAATAAAATATTTGCTCGTTTTATTAAATTATACATTTGAACAAATAAAGGCGTTTCTATAAAAGTTACTTCGTCAAATTCGAAAAAAATATCTTCAAATTTTAAATTTGTAATTTTGTTTTTTTCAATTTCTATATCTAAAATTTTTTCTTCAGATTTTTCTAAAGAAATATGAGATTTATTTTTTTTGCCTTTGGGACTTATTTCAAAATAAAACTCAGAATAAAAAGCTTTTGTTAAAGCTTTTTTAAAAATTTTTTGTTTATCTTCTGGTTTTAAAATTTCTTTTTTTATTTCATTCAAATTTTTAATGTAATATTCTAATCCATTTTTTTTCAAAAGAAGTTCTTTTCTTTTAAAGAAATCATTTAAAAGTTCTCTATTATTAAATAATAAAGATATTTCTTTATTAAAAGAAATTGGACTAAATTCTCTTATTATTTTAATAGAAGTATTTTCAAATATTATATTTTGATATAGTTCTCTAATTTTATTATTAATAATTTTATTTTTATTTTCAATAATTTCATTTTCATATTTTGTTGAGATAACTTTTATAATAGAAAAAAGCAATTTCCCAACAGTACTTTTTCCAGAATCATTTTCTCCTGCAATAACAGTCAAACCACCAAATTTTATATTTGCTGATTTTATTTTCCCTACATTTTTTATTTTTATATTCATTTTTTCAAAAAAAATTTTTTTTCAAAAAAAACATTTTTTTATGAAAATAAATTAATTATTTTAAAAATAAATTATTAAAATTTTGGGCATTTTTTGAAAAAAATTTTTTGAAATTAAAATATTTAAAATTTTGGACGTTTTATGAAAAAATTTTTTTTTAATTTCAAATTAAAATATTTAAAATTTTGGACGTTTTTTGAAAAAATTTTTTATTTAAAATTTTAAAATTTTGGACGTTTTATGAAAAAATTTTTTTTTAATTTCAAATTAAAATATTTAAAATTTTGGACGTTTTTTGAAAAAATTTTTTATTTAAAATTTTAAAATTTTGGACGTTTTATGAAAAAATTTTTTTTTAATTTCAAATTAAAATATTTAAAATTTTGGGCGTTTTTTGAAAAAAAATTTTTTTTAATTTCAAAATAAAATATTTAAAATTTTGAACGATTTTTGGGAAAAATTTTTTTAAATTAAAACTCGTAAAAAAATTGGCGTTTTATGGAAAACTTTTTTTGATTTTTATTTTGAAACTTATTGAAGCAAACGTAGTGGGCCCACACGGGTTTGAACCATGGACCCCCTGATTATGAGTCAGGTGCTCTAACCAACTGAGCTATAGGCCCCAAGAAAATACATTTATTTTCTGACCGTTTGCGTTGCAATTGTAGAAATAATTTTTTATTAAACCAAAAAAAAAACAACTTTTTTTTTTAATTTTTTATAAGTAATTGATTTTTAAAGATTTATTTTTTTTAACCGACAACAACTTCTATAAAATTATCTTCTAAAAGATACTTATTTGCTAGTACATTTAGCTCTTCTGGCCTAATAGTTTGCAATTTTTTTATGAAACTTTCAAAGTAAGAATAATCTAAATTATATTCTAAAAGATTTTTAAAAATATTTGCATTTGCAAAAGCTCCGTCAAAAGAACGTAACATTTCGCCTAAAATATAATTTCTTACAAGTTCTAACTCTTCTTCGCCTATTAGTTCATTTCTTAATTTTTTCATCTCAAAATAAACCTCATTTATAGATTTTTTAGCGAGGTCTTTTCCAACTTCAGAACTAATTAACAAATAACTTGTATCTTTCAAAATCGCCAAATTTGAATAAATACCATAAGTATAGCCTTTATCTTCTCTGATATTTGACATCAAACGAGAACCAAAATAAGAACCAAAAACTTTATTCAAAATTTCCATTCCTTGAAAATCTTTGTGAGATTTATTAAATAAAAATTTTCCTAAGCGTAAACTGGATTGCAAAGAATTTTCTTTTGAAATAAAATGACTTTTTTCCTTTTCGGTATTTATAAAAGTTTCTATTTTAGAATTTTTTATATTTTTAACAAAATCTAAATTACCAAAATGTTTATTCAATATGTCAAATAAATTCTTTTTAATTTTTCCAGAAACAATAATTTTACAATTTTCTGCATTATAAAATTTTTTGTGAAATTCTTTTAATTCGTGTATAAAATTTACTCTTGAAAAATCTGACATTTCAACTTTTTTTCCAAAAGGATGTTTTTTTCCAAAGAGTACTTCTTTAAATTTTGTGTCAGCAAGATTTTCTATTTTCTTTTTAGAAATGATAAAACTTTGCTTAGCTCTTTCTAAAAAATTTTTCACTTCTTTTTCAGGAAAAGAAGGATATTTTATGATCTCCTCAATTATAGGTAAAATTTTTTCTATATGTTTATTTAAAGAATATAAAATTAGACTGGAAGAATATTTACCAACAGATTTTTTTAAATGAGAGCCGAAGAAATCCATTTTTTTTGATATATCAGAAGAAGAAAATTTCTTTGTCCCTTCAGACACCAAAAGATTTGTAAAACTTGCAACTAAAGGTTTTTTTTGATGAAAAATGCCACCTTCAAAAACAAAATCTATACAGATTAAATCTTCTGAATTTGCATCTATAAAATATAAAGGAATATTGTTTTTCAACAAAATTTTTTGTGGTTTTAAAAAATTTATTTTTTCTATTTTTTTAAAAACAGGTGCTTTTTTTCTATTTAACATAATTTTTTTTCTTGAAATAATTATCCCAAATTTAATTTATTTTTTATAAAAATTTTTATTTATAAAAAATACAAATTTTTTTTAATAAAAAATTTTATAATTGTATAAAATTTGCAATTATATTTTCCATTAAAAAATAAAATTTTTTATATAATTATGAAAATTAAAATTTATTACATTCTATTTTTTTGTTTGATTTTGAAATTTAACAATTTTTATGGACAAGAATTATCTAACAATGATGAAAAAAAAGTAAAAAACTTTAAGGAACTTATAAATAGATATAAAGATGATAACGATTATAACCAAGCAGCTCATTTTGCCAATCAGATTGCTTTTATTTATTGGGAAAATCATTTAGATGAAAATGCAATTTATCATTTTTTAAATTCAATAAATTTTAATAAAAAAACAAGAAATACAAATGCAATAAAATCTATTTATAGAAATATAGGTCTAATTTATTCAGATAAAAATCAATATAGCATGGCATTGGACTATTTTCAAAAGAGTTTAAAGTATGCGAAAGATATGCGAAAAAAAACAAGTTTAATGGTTGCTTATATAGATGTTGCAACTATGTTTCAATATCTTAATAAACCAGAAAAATCCATAGAAAATATGTTATTAGCTTTGGAAATTGCCAGAGGTTTAAATAATACAAAATTTCTTTCAATTTGTTTTAGAAATCTTGCTGATGATAGTAAAAAAATAGGAAATAATGAAAATTATGAAAAATATTTCGAGAATTATTCTAATTATGCTGCCATTGTTCAAAAGGAGAAATTGGAAAAACAAAAAAAGAAAAATCAAAAAGAAATTTCCAGGATAAAAGATTTAACTAAAAAAGCAAAAGAAAAAACCAAAGAATTAGAAGAAGAATCTGTAGAAAAAGAAAAAGAACTTGGTAAGAAAAATAATGAATTAAAAAAAGCAAAAATTTATTTATATGATATTCAAAGAGAAAGTGAGGCAAAAGAAGAAGAAATTGACAGCTTAAATAGAAAATCTGATTTGCAAGAAGAACTAATAAAACAAAAAGAAAAGCAACTTGAAACGGATAGATTAGTAAAAACATTATTAATGCTTGGAATATCTATGGTAATTATAATTGTTATAATTTTATATAGAAATTACAAACAAAGAGAAAAAATTAATTTAGAATTAAATTTAAAAAATAGAGAAATTCAAAAAAGAAGTAGAGAAATTAAACAACAAAATGAAGCAATAAAAATTAATAGAAATCATCTGAGAGCAAAAACACAAGAAGTAGAAGATGCATTAGAAAAAATTAAAATTCAAAATAAAGATACAGAAGATAATTTGGATTATGCTAAGGATATTCAAAAAGCAATTTTCCCATCTCAAAAAAAACTGAACAATTATTTTAAAGAATCTTTTATTTTACTTAAACCTAAGGATATTGTCAGTGGTGATTTTTTTTATTTTACAAGTTTAAAAAATGATGTATTTTTAATTGCTGCAATCGATTGTACCGGAGAAGGAGTTTCGGCTTCTTTAATTTCTGTTGTTGGTTATAATTTGTTAGACAAAATTGTTTCGAAAGAAAATTTTAAAAATGCGAATGATATTTTAGAAAAACTTGATAAACAATTTTCTGAAACTTTAAAGCAAGAACAAAATAAAAATGATGATTCTATGAAAATTTCTTTATGCTTAGTAGATAAAAAAAATAAAAAAATAAGTTTTGCGGGCGCTAATCAAGATTTGTTATTGATACAAAATAATGAAATAAATGTTTTAGAAGGAGAAAAAACTAATATCGGTGGAAATGGAAAATTTCATAAATTTATTAACAAATTTGCAGATTTAGATGAAAATACTACAACTTGTTATTTATTTTCTGATGGTTATTCGAAACAAATTGGACGAACTTATAAAGTTTTTGATAAAACAAATTTTCATAAATTACTAAGAAGAATTCATGATAAAAAAATGACAGAACAAAAAGAATTATTAGATAAAAATTTCGACACTTGGAAAGGTAAAAATCAAAAACAATTAGACGATGTTTTAGTAATAGGTTTTAATATTTAAAAAAATCGTTATTTTTTGTAAAAAATTTTTGGCTCTTCTAAGCTTTTTCTGGAAAGAAATTTTTTTCATAATAAAATTATTAAAATATTTGTGTTTTTTCAAAATATTTTTTTTAATTATAAAAAATCATTAAAATATTTGTATTTTTTTGAAAAAAAAGTTTTTTAATTATATATAAAAATTTCGTAAAAATTCTGCATTAAAAAAAAAATTTTTTTAATTTCAAAAACTGGTTTTAAACATTTGTTTGTCGAAACGTTGGCGTTTTTTTGAAAAAGTTTTTTTAAATAAATTATTAAAATTTCGGCGTTTTTTGGAAAAAAATTTTTTTAATTATAAAAATCATTAAAATTTTGTCGTTTTTTGGAAAGAAATTTTTTTTTAATTATAAAAATCATTAAAATTTTGTCGTTTTTTTGAAAAATTTTTTGGCTCTTGGAACCTTTTTGTGGAAAGGAATTTTTTTCATAATAAAATTGTGAAAAATTTGTGTTTTTTTCAAAATATTTTTTAAAAATTTTCATTTCAAATTTTTATTAAAACGTTAATAATCAATACTTTATAGTGCGATACAACGAAATCATCGTGGATGATGAATCATTTTATTTTTTTTTTGATAAAAAAAATATTACATTTCACAAAAAGGTTCGATAACCAAATTTTTTTTTAATTATAAAAATCATAAATATTTTTTTATTGGTGATTTATTTTTACAATTAACGGTACAATATATTTAGAATTATTGATTTTAGCATTAAATTTTATTTCATTATCTGAATATTTTATTTTGTTTGTTGGCAACATTGAATTTCCTAAGGCATAAGTAATTCGAGAATTTAAATTACTTCCTCGTTTAATTTCCATTTTTTTTATTATATTTTTTATATCTAATTTCTCCTTAGAATAAAAAACACATAAAAAATCTGTTCCGGGATTACTATCCATTTGTATGTAAGACGTTTCTGACGGCAAAACAACTGTATTTGAAGAATATCCTAAATATGGACTAATGCCTTTTTTATGTGGAAATATTTGATGAATTTCGCCTCCTAAATCTGTTGCTATTGCATAAACATAAGCCGATTTATTATTAGACATAGAAAATCTAAATTTCGTTAAAGAGGAATAAGAATCTTGCATTTCGTAAGTAATTATTTGATTTTTTGCTTTTCCTTTTGACTTCATTGTTTGTCCGTTTTTTAATTTAAAATTAAGTTTGCCAGATAATAAAATATCTGTTTCTTTTCTTTTTTCTATCATTTCAAAAGCATATTTGCAATATTCTGCAAAATCATTGTAACGTACATAAGTGTAACCATTATTACCCCAAGATTTTCCCCAACTATTTATAAGAAGAAAAGCTCCACCATACTTATTATCATCGTAAGCAACGACACACATCGCATGACCGCCAACTATATTACGACTAACTGGATTCCATAGATCTCTTGCATTTGAAAAAGAATTTTCTATCATAAAACCTATAACCACAGGTTTTTTTTCGGAAAGAGATTTTTTTACTGCTTTTATTTTTGTATTATTATTAGCCCTAATATTAAAGAGTTTTTTGTAAGAGGATATTTTGTGTTTAGATGCTTTATTACGAATGGAATTCGTAATGGAACAATCGCAACAATAAGGATAATCTTTGATTTTTGCTGCACCTTTGTTTTTTAATAAGTTCAAAGCATCTTCTAAATATGTACCTTCGCTACAATTATTATGAGCAGAAAAACGTATTTGATTATAAACCCAAGAAGGAGAATAAGATTCATTGTTAATATCAGAAGTATTCCAATTTTTTTCCATTGCCTCAATAATAGTACGTGCATAATAAGCCAAAGCCCAACCAACACAAGTACCATAAGCACCTTGATTACCTATTGAAGGACACCAAGGACGTAAAGAAAATGAACTCGGCAAAGAATAATCGCTTTTAGATAAAGTGGCACTAAGAGGAAGTGAAGAATAAGACTCATCATTAAAAAGTAAACCTGTAGGATAAGTTTGTGAAAAAACCGAAGAAGTTATAAAAATAAAAAAAAATAAAATAATTATATGTTTCATAAAATGAAAATTTAAAAAAATTATGATTTTATTAAATAAAAATATTTCGAAAAAACAA
>JAOZVH010000277.1 GCA_029938235.1 Bacteroidales bacterium | reverse complement strand
AAAAAATATTCTAACATTGATAAATTTAATGTCTTTCCAAAACGGCGGGGACGAGGCATTAAAATAATATCATTTGAATTTTGATAAAAATCTTTAATTAATAAAGATTTATCAACAAAATAATGATTTCCTTCAATAATATCTTTGAAATCAGAACTTCCTATTTTTAATGTTTTTTTATTTTGCATAAAAAATTTTTTTATTTTAATACGAAATTAAAATAAAAAAATTGTAATTTTTTCAAAAAATCATTAAAAAAAAATTTTTCACCAAAATGCCGTTTTTTTTAATGATTTTTTAAATTTTTAAATTTTAAAATAAAATTCTGTATAAAAACATAGGAAAAATACCACTTTGATATTCTTTCCTCATTTCATTTGTACTTACATTATAATTTTCCATGAAAATATTTTCTCTATTTGTAATATTTTGAATGTCTAAAGCCCATTCTTGATTTATATTTTTCCAATTTAATTTAAAACTAATTCTCATATCTATTTTAAAATAATCGTCATGACGTTTTTTATAAGCTTCGTCCCAATTTAAAACTTCTTCTCTTTCTAATTTAGATGCTTCAAAATCTACCGGAACATATCTTTTTCCACCAGCCCAAATAACTTTCAAATTACAATCTATAGACGCTTTTTTGCCGATAGGAATTTCATAACCAAATAAAACATTATTTACAAAATTTCCATTGAAAGCTGTATTTCTTTCTATTTTATCATAAGCCTTATATTTTGATTCAAAAATTGAAGAAGTCATTAAAAAATAATAATTATTAGATAAAAACTTTTCCAAAGTTAATTCCATTCCATAATTTTTTCCTGTTCCTTCATTTACTAAACTGTCAACTCTGTCAAGGTAAAAACTACTTCCATAATTTGACATAGAAAATTCAGGTGTAGAAATATCCACTGGAATATCATATAAATCTTGATAATATAATTCTGCTTTAAAACGCAAATTTTCTGTAAAAGAATTATCATAAGCCAAAACAAAATGTAAACTTTTAGAAAATTCTAAATTTTCATTTGTTCTTGTATAAATACCATTTGTTGTATCAACAAGCGTCTCCACAAAATAAATAAATCGTGCTTGCATTTGACTGTGTAAACCTGTCCCAAAAGTTAAAAATTGTGATTCTGAAAATTGCCACTTCAGAGAAGCACGCGGCTCAATTGCAATTTCGTCATTTAAAGAAGTTTTTTGAGTATGTAATCCAAGATATAAGCTTAATAAATCTGTAAACCTATGTTGTATCTGAGCATAAGATTGAAATAATTGTAAATTATCATCTATATTTGTAGTATTAATAAAATGGTCTAATTCTTTTGGTAAAAAAGAATCTACATAATTTATTTGATAATTATCAACGGAAAAACCAATGTCAAAATTATTCTTAGCATTAATTTTTTTCTTAATTTTTGTAGAAAAACCATACTTATTTTCATTGGAATGTGACCTTATAGAAGGCTCTACTCCAATTAAATTATCATTAATATCTTTTCTTACGGAGTCTCGTTTTGTTTCTACTCTTGAACCAGATAACTTAAAATTTGTTTCTAATTTTAAATTATTTTCAAAAAAATGAACATAAGACATTCCCAAAATTCCAACATCAGAATCCATATAAGTATCAGTATCAGAAGCTATAGTATATGACCCAGTTCTGTCTTCGTCTTTTATTTTACTGTCGAGAAATTCAATATAACTCATACCACCGATTCCAAAAATAGAAAATCTACCTTTTCTTAATGGAAAATTGAATTTAAAATTTAAATCTTGGTATTGTGGTATTGCTCCAGCTCCAAAATCTAAACCTATTTTATCCATAAAACCAAGAGTTGAATAACGATAATTAATTAAATAAGTAGCTTTAGAATTTTTATTAAAATAGCCTTCTGCTCCAAGTTCAAAACCATTAAAACCAACCTGCCCAACATACTCTCTTTTTTCATAATTTCCATTACGCATTTTTAAATCAAAAGCTCCGGACATTGCATTTCCATATTCGGCAGGAAATGCTCCGGTGAAAAAATCAGAATTACTTAATAAATTATTATTTAACATACTTACTGGTCCTCCAGTTGTTCCTAAAGCTCCGAAATGATTAGGACTTGGAATATCCATTCCATCCAATCTCCAAAGCAAACCAAGAGGCGAATTCCCACGAATTACAATATCATTCCTACTGTCACTTGCCGAAGAAACACCAGCATAATTTGCAACCATACGGGATGGGTCTCCCATACTTCCTGCATAACGCTCGGTTTCTTCTACAGAAAATGACCTTGCACTTATCATTGCCATTTCGTTTATTGTCTGACTTTTTTTTGATTTTGCTGTAATAACAACTTCTTCTGTTTTTATTATTTGCTCCTCAAGACTTATGTTTAAAACTAATTCTTTTCCTGTTTTCAAATTTTGATTTCTTAAAATTATTGGCTTATATCCAATGTAAGAAAATTTTAAATTTATACGACCAATTTCGACATTTTCTAATTTAAAATAACCATCAATATCTGTTACTGCTCCCATAATTGGATCGCTACCCAAAATAACAACACTTGCTCCAATTAATGAAGTTTCAGAATGTGCATCGATAATTTGTCCTCTAATTACCTGTGTAAAATTTTTTTCTTGTGAAAAAACATTTATTTTTATTAAAAATAAACACAAAAACAATAAAATTATATTTTTCATAATATTTAAATTTTATACAAACATAATATGAAAAAAATTTTTTTTTCATAAAATATATTTTTTTATACAAAATATTTTATTAAAAGACTTTTTTGGTACGAATGGGAGTAATTTTTATGAAATTTTTAGATTTTCAATAAATTTTTTTGGGAAATTTCGAGAAACAGGAATATTAAAATCCAAATAATTAATTTGTAAATTGTAATTTCTTGCATTTCCAAATACTTTATTTACATTTTGAAAATTAACTATATAAGAACGATGACAACGTTTTACAAAATCAAAATCAATAAAATTTTTTTCCATTTCTAATAAAGAATTTCTAATTAATTTTTTTTTTTAATGCTCATTTTCTATATAAAAAACATACAAATAATTACTTTCTGAACGAATGCAAATAAATTTTTCTAATTCTAAAATCATATTTTCTTTTTGATTTCTGGAAATTATATTTATATATTTTTGCTTTTTATTTTGTATTTTATTAATTTTTTTATTCTTATTCTTAGAAGAAATTTCTATATACATAATATAAAAAGTGACAGGAAAAACTCCTACTAAAATAGTAAAAAAAATAAATTCTATAAAAGAGTGTTTGTAATTATTAATATATTCTTCTGGAACATTAATTTCTGAAATATAATATAACCAATTAAATATTGCAACTATTATCATTATCCATAATGAAACATATAAATATTTTTTTATTTTCCAATTATTTGGTTCAAATGCTTTTTTAAAAAAAAATGGAAGTAATAGAAGGTTTAAAAACTTAACAAAAAAAGTAATTAAAAAATAAATAGAAAAATATTTTAAACTAGCTTTATTTGGTATATCAAATGGCTTAAAAAAAAACAAAAATACAAATACAAATAGAGCAAAATATAAAGAAATTAAAATTTTCTTCTTTTTTGATTGAATTATAGGAAATGGTTTATTTAACCAATTTTTCATTATTATCTAAAATTTTAAATTTTACAAATATAAAATTTAAAAAATTATTTTTTTATAAATAGCAATTTTTTTTATAATTATTTATAATTTAGCAAAAAATTAAAAAAATGTCAAAAAAATCAATTAATGATTATTATAATAAATTGGAAAAAATTAAACGTTTTGGCGGAACGAAAAACGAGCAAAGTGTAAAAATTGCATTT
>JAOZVH010000276.1 GCA_029938235.1 Bacteroidales bacterium | reverse complement strand
TTTTTAATTTCAAAATTAAAAAAAATTTTTTTCAAAAATCGTCCAAAATTTTAATGTTTTTTATTTTGAAAATAAAAAAAAATTTTTTTTTCATAATTTGCCCAAGATTTTAACATTTTAAATTTAATAATGTGCGGTGAAAACACCGCACAGGCGCAGAATGATTTTTAAATTAATTTTTTAAAAATCTATTTCAAATAGTTTATCTTTAGTAGAAATATCAGATAATCTTAAACAAATTTCTTTTTTAGAAAATTCGACTTTGCCTTCAATATCATACAATTCACTTTCAATTACTGTGAATATATATTGGATATTATAATGTTTAACTAAATTTCGTATTAATTTAATATGTTTTTTCTTGATACGAATATCTAAACCGTCCAAAATTCCATCGTGATATACAAAACGATAATATGATTTTTTGTTATATGATTTTAATAATGCTATATCAAACGCAGAGCAAAGAATTTTTTTATATGTTGCTCCTTTTGCTTCATCTGTAATTGAAAAATTATCTGGATTTTGATAAGCAGCTTCAAATTCAATATTTCCTTCTTTGTTTTGGTAAACAGAAATTATTGCAGGAACATTTAATAAATTAAATATTATTTCATTGAAAAGTTTTCTAATTTTACTATGATTTTGTTTTGCAACTTCTTTATTTATTTGTAATATTTTTTCTTTTTGCTTTCTTTTTTCTTTATTTTTTCTTTCCTCAAGCAAAGTAATATTATCAATAATTTTTAATTTTTCTTTAAGTATAAAAATATTTGCCTCTGTTTTTGATAAATTTTTCTGATATTTCTTAAATTTTCCATAGCTATCTTCTTCTGTAAGAAATAAAATTATCTCTGATTTTTCTTTTTCTAAATTATATAAACTTTCTTTTATTTCTTTTAATTTTTTTTTTAATTTTATTAAATTTTCAATTAAAAAACGATTTCGTTCTATTGATATTTTTCTATTAAAATCAATTAGTTGTTCGTAATTTTTACATAAGTTTTTGGGGAAATAAATATTTACTTCTTGAAAAAGTGTTTCCAATTCAGAGAAATCAATTTCATCATTTACCTTATTCAAAGCTTCATTTATTTTATTAATTTCATATTGTAAACTATAATGTTGCGAATTTAAAATTTGAATTTTAGCATCTATTATATTAACAAGATTTTCTTTTTTTTTGTTGTCACTGGAATAAAAATTGAATTTATCAATTAATTTTTCAAATTTATTTTTTTCGTCAGTTTTAATATCTATCATACCAACAAGTTTATCTCGTTTATTTGTTTCTACTTTATTCTCGTTTTTTAGCGTTTTAATTGTATTCTTAATTTCTGCTATTTTTTCATCTGTTAGATATTTTTCTTTTAATAATTGACTGTTAAAATTAAGTAAATCAAAAACTACTGGTTTCCAATTTTTATGAACGCCCAAAAATTTACCCAATTTAAAAACGTCTAAAAAATCATTTTGTGTCCTTAAAAAGTAATTCAAGGAATTTCTGTAATTCCATTTCGGCAATACATCAAATTTCAAAAATTCATTATTTAAAATATTTTTTGCTTTTTTAATTGTTTCATCTTCAAAATCCCAGCCTTTAATATCTAATTTAAAAGAATTTAAACGATGTTCATTTATTTTAATAGAAATTTTTGTATTTTTATCAACTGACCTTTTTATTATTAAATAATCTCCTCCATTAAGTAAAAATTCACCAAAGAAAATTTGCCCAGAAAATATCTTATTTCTAGTTAGAAAATGTTTTTTCTTGTTATTAATTCCTTTTAATAACAAGAAATCAATTATTTCAATCAATTTTGTTTTACCAAGATTATGTGTATCAGAATTTTTTTTATCTGGCTCTTTTATCTCCCCAATAATAATATTTAAGCCAAAAGAAAATTCTATATTCTTAAATTGTTTATTTGAATAGATTTTGCTTATTTTCATTTTCTAAAAGTTTTATAGCATCTAAATCAATTAAATATTCAATTTTTCCAATTAAATACAAAAAAGATAAAGATTGAACAAATATATATTTTACTTCATATCCTACCGTATTGCTTAAATAGGAATGTAATTCATCATATTTTACAATCTTATTTTTCAGCAAAAATTTTATAATTTTTGCTGAAATATGAATGACAGAATATTTTAAATTTGTATGTTTATCTGCTTCTAACATTTTTTAAGATTTTCCAATATCACAATTATAATACATATAATGTAAAAAAATTCTTATAAGATTTCTTTCTGTTTTTAATTTCTTATTTTTATTAAAAATAAAATCATACATTTCTTTGAATATCTCATCAAAAATATTAAATTCATTACGTTTTATTGTGATTAATTCTTGTAAATCAAGAACTGTATTGTTATATTGTTTTTTGTATTTTGTATTTTTATTGTCTATTAAAAAAGTCCTTATTTTAAGGAATTCATTAATTGACATTTTAAATACATTATTAAAATAATCTTTACTTAAATTATTTAATTTATTTTTTTCTTCTATAGGAATTTTATAGAAATTTTTTAATTTTTTTTTGATTTTGGACTTTGAAAAATCTGTAGAAGCAAATATTTCTATAATTTCAACTATATCATCTTCAAAAAATTCTATTGGCTTGAATAATAATTTATTAAAAAAATCATGTCTTTTAACAATAAGTGGATTATCTGATAAGTATTTTTCAATTCGTTCTTCTCCCACAAGCATACAAGTGACTCCTGTTTCGTTTATAATTAAATCTTCTATTTTTGGATCAACTATACCTGTAAGTTTACGGTTTGTAAAAGTAAGATGGTAATCAATTTTATTGTTTTCTTTTAATTTTTTTATTTTAGGAATAATATCTTTTTCTATAATTCTAAAAAAAGTTTTATCTGAGCAACTTGCATTGATTTTTGTTGTATGTTTTGCTTCAATAATAATTCTACCTTTCCAAGGTTCTTTATCGCTTGGAAAACTTTTTGCAGTTCCTGTAAATTTAGCATCTCTTCCTCCATCTTTTCCATCTGAAAAATTAAGTGTCCCTATTCCTAATATTTCTTCACATAAGGAAATAATAAGAGTTTCAAAGTCTTTATTATGTAAGCTATATAATTGAAATTTCATTATCTTTTATTTTTAATTATTTTTTTGCAAAAAAACAAAAAATAATTATATTATCACATTTTTTCGAAATTTTTTTCAAAAAAACGGCATTTTTTTAATGTTTTTGATAATTTCAATTAAAAAAAAATTTTTCAAAAAAAACGGCATTTTTTTAATGATTTTGATAATTTATAAAAAAAAAATTCAAAAAAACGGCATTTTTTTATGAATTTTTATAATTAAAAAAAATTTTAATGTTTTTTTATCTCAAAAATAAAAAAATTTTTTTTCAAAAATCGCCCAAAATTTTAATGTTTTAAAATTTTAAAACATTTTTCAAAAAAACGTCCAAAATTTTAATTTTTTAAAATTTTATGATTTTTTAATTTCAAAATAAAAAAAATTTTTTTTCAAAAATCGTCCAAAATTTCAACATTTTTTAATTTCAAATTAAAAAAAATTTTTTTTCAAAAATCGTCCAAAATTTTAATTTTTTTTAATTTAAAATAAAAAAAAATTTTTTCAAATTCGTCCAAAATTTTAATATTTTTTATTTTGAAATTTAAAAAAATTTTTTTTTCAAAAATCGTGAAAATTTTAAGATTTTTTAATTTCAATTAAAAAAAAATTTTTCAAAAAACGCTCAAAATTTTAAGATTAAAAAATAAAAAAATTTTTTTCAAAAATCGTGAAAATTTTAAGATTTTTTAATTTCAAAATAAAAAATTTTTTTTTCAAAAAACGTGAAAATTTTAAGATTTTTAAAATCAAAATAAAAAAAAT